>NZ_RZPH01000313.1:0-5775 GCF_004022825.1 Mesorhizobium sp. M7A.F.Ca.CA.004.04.2.1 | reverse complement strand
CAGCGTCGGCAGCAGCGCCGTCGTGCCGAAGGGCGCGTGCGCGCGACAAATGGTTTCGATGGAAGCGACATCGGGATGGTCGTTGAGCATGACGCCGCCGCCGCCATTGACCTGTACATCCACAAAGCCCGGCGTCAGAAGGCCGCCGCCGGTGTCGACGACGCGGATATCCGAGGGGACGGCGCCCGTTGGCAAAATAGCCTCGACGAGACCGTCGCGCACGACAAGTGCGTGGCCTTCATGCCAGTCGTCGCCGTCGAAAATCCGGGCTCCAGTCAGGGCAAAGCGATCGCTCATACTGTCTCCGTCACCTTGCGAAGATTGCGCGGCGTGTCCGGGTCGAGACCGCGATGGCGGGCAAAGGCCTCGACGAACATGTAGAAGGAGACGATCAGCGTCAGCGGATCGGTCAGCGGGTGGCCAGTGGCGACATGCGGCAGGCGCACGGCGCGTTTGGCAAGCGCCGAGGTGACGAACACCGGCGCGCCCTTGGCCGCCAGGCTGTCGGCGGCCTCGGCAATGGACGGTTCGGAGGCGTCGCGCGCGGCCAGCGCCAGCACCGGAAAATCGGGACCGATCAGCGCCAGCGGGCCGTGCATGACCTCGGCGGCGCTGTAGGCCTCGGCATGCATGCCGCAGGTCTCCTTGAATTTCAGCGCCGCCTCATTGGCCATCGCCGCCGACGGTCCGCGGCCGAGGATGAACAGCGACTTCTGCTTCTCGATCGTCTCGGAGAGCACGCTCATCCAGTCGCAGGCGATCGCCTTGCCGAAATGCTCCGGCAGGCGGGCAAGTGCGGCCAACAGCGCGTCGTCGCCCGTGGCATGCGCCATCAGAGCGAGGCCAGCGACGGCCGAATTGATGAAGGTCTTCGTGGCCGCGACGCTGCGCTCGGGGCCGGCCAGGATATCGATCGCATAGTCCGAAGCACGCGCCAGCGGCGAATCGGCGGTGTTGGTGATGGCGACGGTCAGCGCGCCCCCCGCCCGCGCGGTTTCGGCCATGGCGACGATATCGGGGCTCTTGCCCGACTGCGAGATTGCCAGGCAGGCCGAGCCGGCCAGCCTGAGCTTGCGGCCGTAGATCGAGGCGATCGACGGTCCGACCGATGCGACGGCCAGGCCGGCGGTCAGCTCGACGGCGTATTTCATGAAGGTGGCGGCATGGTCGGACGAGCCGCGCGCCACGGTGACGACGAACTGCGGGTCACGTTCACGGATGCCGCGCCCGGCCTCTGTCAGCACGGCGCCGGAGCCGTCGAGCAGGCGGGCGACCGCTTGCGGGACCTCCTCGATCTCGCGCCGCATATGGGTCATTTCTGCCGACATGGTCGGCTTTGTCGTGCTCATGGTCGGCCCTCTTCGCTCGGCCCTGTCAGCCGCAGTTCGGCGACGAAATCATAGGCGTCGCCTCGGTAGATGGAGCGGGTGAATTCGATCACCTTGCCGCTCGCCAGATAGGAAATGCGTTCGATGTGCAGGCCGGCAATGCCTGGCGGCACTTCGAGCAGGCGCGCGTCGCTGTCGCCGAGATTGGCGGCGGAGATGCGCTGCACCGCCCGCACCGGCCGGTTGCCGGTCAATTCCAGCGCCGCGTAGAGCGAGGAACCTATATCGGCCGGATCGGGCAACACGCTGGCCGACAGCGAGGCGCGTTCGATCGCCAGCGGCGTGTCGTTGGCAATGCGCAGGCGCGCCACCCGCGCCACCAGTTCGCTCGACGACAGGCCGAGCACCATCATCTCGTCGGGCGAGGGCGCGTAAAGGCCGCGGTCGAGCCATGCCGAACGCACCGCCATGCCGCGCCGCGCCATGTCCTCGGTGAACGAGGTCAGCCGCGACAGCGACTGTTCGACACGCTCCATGCGCGGCGCCACGAAGGTGCCGGAGCCGTGGCGCTGCACCAGGATGCCGCCCTTGACCAGGTCCTGCACCGCCTTGCGCACGGTGACCCGCGAAATATCGGCCTTGGTGGCGATGTCGCGCTCGGAAGGCAGCGCGTCGCCCGGCCCGATGAGGCCGCGATTGACCGCGTCCTCGATGCTCTTGCGAAGCTGCAGATAAAGCGGCGCGCCGCTTTGCGCCTGATGTTTGAGCGTGGCGAAGATCTGGTCGGCGGCCTCGCTCATCGAGTTGCCTCCGCGTGTCCGGCGAAAAGGCGGACCGCTATCTGCACCGCGCCGCCCAGCGCGTCGTCGAGCGGCGGCTTCAGCAGCGCCCGGTAACGGGCAGACAGGCGCGGCGCGTAGAGCGGCGCCAGCCCGCCGAGCAGGCACAGCGGCGCGTCGTCGGCGAGATCGAGCGCGCCGAGCGAGGCTTCGACATCGGCGACCACCCTGTCGAGGATCCAGTTGGCGACGCTGTCACCCTTCTCGGCATGCTCGAACACCTTGGGTGCGAAGCCGCCGAAATCGCCCGGCTTGGCATTGGTGGTGAATTCGACGACATCCTCCGGGTTGTTGCGGAACACGGCCAGCATGCTCTGCGTCAGCGGCGAACCTTCGCGGACGCCGTCATAGGCAAGCAGGGTCTGTTCGAGCAGGTCGCGGCCGATACGGGCGCCGCTGCCCTGGTCGCCAACCTGGAAGCCCCAGCCGCCGATGGCCCGCGATTTGCCTTGTCTGCGCGCCATATAGGCGGTGCCGGTGCCGAGGATCGCCATGGCGCCGTCGCCGGAGCCGACAGCGCCTTCCAGTGCGATCTCGGCGTCGGTCTCGACGCGGCTGATGCTGAACGGCAGGATCGCTTCGAGCTGCTGCCGGTAGGTGCCGACATTGGCGCCGGCCAGCCCGAGAATGGCCGGCGTCTGCGGGATCAGTTCCGCATCCTGCCCGGCGGCGAGAAACGCCTGCCGCGCGGCCTCGACGATGTTCGAGCGGGCGCCGGTCAAGTCGGTGCGGATGTTGGCGGCGCCGCTTTTTGCGCGGCCAATCACCGTGCCGTCCGCCGTTGCCAGGGCGGCCCTGCAGCTGGTGCCGCCGCCATCGATTCCGAGCACGAAATTCACGTGATTTCTCCTCCAGGCGGATAATACCAATAAAATACCAATAGCCAAGGGTTAATTTCCGTTTCAAAAAGATTAAGCCGTATTTTATTGAAAATCCTATGAATTTCGCCGGCTCAGCGATTTCCGGCCAGCGAATTCGTTAATGCGTGTGGACAAGTGGTATTTTTTTGGTATTGTTCTGGTATTGGAGGAACCGGGATGGCCGAAACGCGCACCGAAGCGCTTCACAAAAATGCCGAGGGGCTGGATATCCAGCCTCCGGACGCCATCCTTTCCTATCTGGCCGATGCGCAGATCGAAGCCGCCAAGGTCGTGCGCCATGCCATTCCATCCATAGCCAGGGCCGCCGAGATCATCGCCGGCAGGCTGAAGAGCGGCGGCAAGCTTGCCTACGCCGCGGCCGGCAGCTCAGGCCTGATGGCGCTGGCAGATGCGCTGGAACTGCCGGGCACCTTCGGCATTCACCGTGACCGCATCGCTATCCTGATCGCTGGCGGCGACGACGCTTTCCGCACGCTTGCCGGAGGGCCGGAAGACGATACCGAGGAGGCTGCGGCAGCGGTCGCCGAGGCCGGCCTCGGCAAGGGCGACTGCCTGATCGCTATTTCCGCCAGCGGCACGACGCCCTATGCCGTGCGGGCCATCGAGGACGCCCGGCTTCGGGGCGCCGCCACAATCGCTATTGCCAACAACGGCAACACGGCGCTGCTGCGCCTGGCCGATGTGGCCATCCTGCTCGAAACGCCGCCGGAGTTGATCGCCGGCTCCACGCGTATGGGCGCCGGCACCGCCCAGAAGATCGCGCTCAACATGCTGTCGACGCTGACCGCCATCCATCTCGGCCATGTGCATGACGGCTACATGGTCAATCTGATGGCCGACAACATCAAGCTGCGCGGCCGCGCGGCGCGCATCGTCGCCGCCGTCAGCGGGTGCGGCACGGACGAAGCGGCCCGCCTGCTCGAGAAGAGCGGCGGCGCGGTCAAGACCGCCATTCTGCTCGCCGCCGGCGCCGACAGCACCGACGCGGCGCAGAAGACACTGGAAGAGGCCGGCCAGAAGCTGCGCCCGGCCCTTTCCGCTATAGAGGGGAGCAAGGGCTCAAAAGCCTCCGTTCTCATCAAAACCGAACCTGAAAAAGGTCAACAGGGAGACTGAGCATGACAACGAAACTACTGACGGCACTGCTTTTGGGCACCAGCATTCTCGGCTCGGCCGGGGTTGCTTCTGCCGCAGACGTAACGCTCAACATCGAAAGCTGGCGCGGTGACGACCTTGCCATCTGGAAGGACAAGCTGCTCCCGGCTTTCGAAGCCAAGAACCCGGGCATCAAGGTGGTGTTCGCGCCCTCGGCTCCGACCGAATATGACGCAGCGCTCGGCGCCAAGCTCGCCGCCGGCTCGGCGGGCGACCTGATCACCTGCCGCCCGTTCGACAAGTCGCTCGAGCTGTTCAAGAAGGGCAACCTTGCCGATCTCTCGGCGCTGCCCGGCATGGAGAACTTCTCGCCCGTGGCAAAGTCCGCCTGGCAGACCGACGACGGCAAGGCGAGCTTCTGCGTGCCGATGGCCTCGGTCATCCACGGCTTCATCTACAACAAGGACGCCTTCGACAAGCTCGGCATCAAGGTGCCGGAGACCCGCGACGAGTTCTTCGCCGCGCTCGACAAGATCAAGGCCGACGGCACCTACATCCCGATGGCGATGGGCACCAAGGATCTCTGGGAAGCCGCGACCATGGGCTACCAGAACATCGGCCCCAACTACTGGAAGGGCGAGGACGGCCGCGCAGCACTGATCAAGGGCGAGCAGAAGCTGACCGACAAGGACTGGGTCGCGCCGTATGAGGAACTGGCCAAGTGGAAGCCTTATCTCGGCGACGGCTTCGAGGCGCAGACCTATCCGGACAGCCAGAACCTGTTCACGCTCGGCCGCGCCGCCATCTACCCGGCCGGCTCGTGGGAAATCGGCCTGTTCAACACCCAGGCCCAGTTCAAGATGGGCGCCTTCCCGCCGCCGGTCGAGAAGGCCGGCGACACCTGCTACATATCAGACCATACCGATATCGGCATGGGCCTGAACGCGGCTTCGAAGAACGCCGATGCGGCCAAGACCTTCCTGTCCTGGGTCGCCTCGCCCGACTTCGCCACCATCTACGCCAACGCGCTGCCGGGCTTCTTCAGCCTGAACTCCTCGCCGGTGAAGATGGAAGACCCGCTGGCGCAGGAATTCGTCTCCTGGCGCGGCAAGTGCAAGTCGACCATCCGCTCGACCTACCAGATCCTGTCGCGTGGCACGCCGAACCTCGAGAACGAGACCTGGGTTGAATCGGCCAACGTCATCAACGGCACCGATACGCCGGAAGCCGCGGCCAAGAAGCTGCAGACCGGTCTCGACAGCTGGTACAAGCCGGCCAAGTAAGAGCTCGGCTGAGCGCTGCTTTATCTCCCCCCTCGAGGGGGAGATGTCGCCGAAGGCGACAGAGGGGGTCGGTGGAGGCAGGCCGCGACTTGATCGTTGCTGGAAAGCGCGGTCAAATGTCGATGGCGCGCTGCCTTGACCGACCCCACCCGCCTCGCTTCGCGAGGCACCCTCCCCTCGAGGGGGAGGGAGGCGCCGCGCCTTTGGCGGCATTTGCCGAGACCTAAACGGCGGGGACCAAACTCATGGCCGCAGATATCAGACCGAAAAGACCGTTCCGCTGGCATATAGGCGTCTTCCTGGCGCCGGCGGTGCTTGTCTACACGGCGATCATGATCCTGCCGCTCGC
>NZ_RZPH01000312.1:0-5802 GCF_004022825.1 Mesorhizobium sp. M7A.F.Ca.CA.004.04.2.1 | reverse complement strand
GACCCGGTTCGTTCGTTTCCAGCCCCGCCCGCGACACCGCCGGCGGGGTTTTTCATGTCTGGAGCACTTTGATGACCAACAATTCTTCCATCCGGCTTCGGCCGGCCGTGCCTGCTGACGCCGCCGCGATCCGGGATATCGTTCGTGCCGCCTATGTCAAATGGGTGCCGGTGATCGGCCGCGAGCCGCTGCCGATGCGCACCGACTACGACAAGGCCGTTGCCGAGCATCCGTTCGATCTCGCCGTCGAGGATGATCGGATCGTCGGGATGATCGAAACCGTGCTGGCTGACGGTCACCTGTGGATCGAGAATGTCTGTGTGGCACCGGATGCGCAGGGCAGGGGGATCGGCCGGCTGTTGCTGGAACTGGCCGAGCGCAAGGCGGTCGAAGCGGGCCGCCTCGAGCTTCGCCTGCTGACCAATGGCGCCTTCGAGGCGAATGTGTCGCTGTACAAAAGGTATGGCTATGTCATCGATAGGGAAGAGCCTTTCATGAACGGTATGACGGTCCACATGAGCAAGAAGCTGGCGGGATCACCGGCGATCTGAGGGAGGGGTTCGACAATGGCCATCTGCGTCAGGCTCAAACAACTCCCAGGGTTTCACGCGGTTGCCCGGCTGGCGGCGGGGGAGACCATCCCCGGTTGGGCGGACGGGCCAGGCTTCGTCAGCATCACAAGGACTGACGACGAGCTTTCGATCGTTTGCCTGCAGGATCGTGTGCCGGATAGTGTCAGGCAGGACGGTGACTGGGTGGCCTTCAAGCTCCAGGGGCCGTTTGCCTTCGACGAAACCGGTATCGTGTTGTCGGTCATCAGGCCGTTGTCGGAAAACGGGCTGGGCATCTTCGTGGTGTCCACTTTCGATGGCGACCATCTGTTGGTGAAAGCGACGGATCAGGCTGCGGCGAGGCGATTTCTGGTCGAGGCCGGGCATATCTTGCTGTAGTCCATCCTCACCAAGCCGGTTGCTGACCCGAACGCTCTGGCTCAATCACTGCCGCACTGGCTCAACCACTTCGGGGGTTGCGTTTGACAGCGGCGTTTGTGCATCGTTATCTCCAGCCAGATATGACGGCCCGGCGCGACGATGCGGTCAAGGAGAAAACCATGTCACACAATCTGCAGTTCTATATCGATGGCGCGTGGGTCGATCCTGTTGTGCCCAACGCTTTCGATGTCATCGATCCCTCGAATGAGGACGCCTTTGCGCAGATTTCGCTCGGCTCCAAGGCCGATGTCGACAAAGCGGTGGCCGCCGCCAAGCGCGCCTTCAACAGCTTTGGTTTCACCGAGGTTGGCGAGCGGCTCGACCTGTTGAACCGCATCATCGCGGTCTACAAGAAGCGCAGTGGCGATCTTGCCGTCGCTGTGTCACGCGAGATGGGCGCGCCGCGCCAGATGGCGTTGGACAGCCAGGTCGGCATCGGTCTTGCGCATCTGCAGAAGATGGCCGACGTGCTGAAGACTTTCGAATTCCGCCACGTCAAGGGCAACCATCTGGTGGTCAAGGAGCCGATCGGCGTCGTCGGGCTGATCACGCCGTGGAACTGGCCGCTCAACCAGATCACCTGCAAGGTCGGCCCGGCGCTTGCCGCCGGCTGCACGATGGTGCTGAAGCCCTCCGAGATCGCGCCGCTCGACGCCATCATCTTCGCCGAAATCCTCGACGAGGCCGGCGTGCCGAAGGGTGTCTTCAACCTCGTCAATGGCGACGGACCGGGCGTCGGCCAGGCGCTGTCCAGCCACCCCGACATCGACATGATGTCGTTCACCGGTTCAACCCGTGCCGGCATCCTGGTGGCCAAGGCCGCCGCCGACACGGTCAAGCGCGTGCATCAGGAGCTTGGCGGCAAGTCGGCCAACATCCTGTTCGGGGATGTCGACCTCGCAAGCGCCGTCAGCAAGGGCGTCGCCGGCTGCTTCAGCAACAGCGGCCAGTCCTGCAACGCGCCGACGCGCATGTTCGTGCCGCGCGACCGCCATGACGAGGCGGCCGGCTATGCCAAGGCCGCGGCGGAAAAGTTCACCGTCGGCCCCGCCGACGCTGCCGGCACCAAGCTTGGCCCGGTCGTCAGCCAGATCCAGTTCGACAAGATCCAGGACCTGATCCAGGCCGGCATCGATGAAGGTGCGACGCTGGTCGCCGGCGGCCCCGGCCGTCCGGCCGAACTCAACCGCGGCTATTACGTCAGGCCGACGGTGTTCGCCGACGTCACCCACGACATGCGCATCGCGCGCGAGGAGATCTTTGGGCCGGTGCTGGCGATCATGCCCTACGACAGCGTCGACGAGGTGGTCGAGACCGCCAACGACACCGTCTATGGCCTCGCCTCCTACATCCAGGCCAAGGACATGAAGAAGGCGCGCGAAGTGGCGGCGCGCATGCGCACCGGCAATGTCTACATCAACTATCCCCAGTGGGACGCCGGCCTGCCGTTCGGCGGCTACAAGCAGTCGGGCAATGGCCGCGAATATGCCGAATACGGGCTCGAGGATTTTTTGGAGATCAAGGGCATCGCGGGGTATGAGGCGGCGGAGTAAAATTGGTCAGGGCGCGCCACGATATGTGGCGCGCTGTCCGTCCGGTATCGCCGAGGTCAGCGCCGGCCCTCATTGCCCTGCCGGGCATTTCTCCCCGTATAGTGACGGGGAGAAAGACGCCGTCATGGACGGTTTCGCCAATCTCCAATGTTGCAGAATAGGCGCCAGCGATGCGGCCAGCTACCTTCTCCCCGTCACTATCCGGGGAGAAGGTGCCGGCAGGCGGATGAGGGGCGGCGCCGACTTTGGCGATTGGTGGCCTTCACAAGACGGAAGCCGTCATTGGCCTGAAAGCGATGGCCCTGCCTTGCTGATCTCCTTGCCAATTGGCAAATTCATGCTATATATCTGCCAATAGCGAGGCAACAAAATGCAGCTTCAGTCCATTGTCACGACACCGGCCACGGTTGGCAGCGTCATATCGGATGACGAGGCCGGCGCGCTGGCGCGCACCACGGTTAATCTGTTCAAGGCCTGGAACCTCACTGACCTGGAGGCCTGCATCCTGCTCGGCGGCATGTCGGCCCGGACCTGGGCGCGTTGGAAGACTGGGGCGAAAGAAGGCGGCGTCGGCAGGATCGACCGCGACCTGCGCACCCGCATGGCGCATCTGATGGGCATCCATAAGGGCCTGCGCTATCTGTTCACGGAGCCGGCACGCGGCTACGCCTGGATCCGCAAGCCCAATGCCACCTTCGGCGGCCAGTCGGCCCTCGACCTGATGCTGCGCGGCGAAATCTCCGATCTCTCGGCGATGCGCGAATGGCTCGATGCGGAGCGTGGCGCATGGTGAGTGGACTTGCGGTCAGGCGCCGCGTTGACTGGCCCCAGACCTTCCGCATCATCCGCTCCATCCATCCGCCCATCGACCTGTTCGAGGACATTGCCGACCCGCGCGACTGGGAGGCGCTGGCCTCGGTCGAGGCGAAGACCAACCCGCGCATAAGGTTCGAGATCGGCGACCTCGGCAAGGTGTCGGCCGCAAGGCGGGTTTCCGGCCCCGGCGCCAGCTTCGTGATGGCGCCCTTCGTGCACTGCTCGACGCTGAGGCCAGGCCGCTTCTCGGATGGCAGCTACGGCATCTACTATGCCGGCGACAGTGAGGACGTCGCTCTGGCCGAAACCATCCACCATCATCAGAAATTCATGCGCGCCACCAACGAGGGGCCGGGCTGGACGGCGGATTTCCGCGTGCTGATCGGCAGCGTCGACCGCGACCTCGATGACGTCAACGCCGTGCCCGGCGTGCTCGACCCGGACGACTATTCCGCCTCGCAGGCGGAAGGGCGGGCGCTGCGGGCAGGAGGCAGCGACGGACTGGTGTGGAACAGCGTGCGCATGCCGGGCGGCGGCTGCATCGGCATCTTCTGGCCCGATGTCATTACCATTCCAGTGCAGGGTCGCCACTACAGCTACCATTGGGACGGCGCCCGCGTGGACTTCGTGCGCCAGCACGATACGGGAAAGGTGCTTGCCGTCACATGATGGCGGCGGACACGCTTTACAGATCGCTGGGAAGCCGATATCCATAAATCCAAGGATTCGGATATATGGATAAGAAAAGCACTTTGAACGCGCTGGCCGCACTTGGCCAGGAGACGCGGCTGGATGTCTTCCGGCTGCTCGTGCGTGCCGGTCCGGAAGGCATTCCGGCGGGCGAGATCGCCACGAGGCTGGACACGGTCCAGAACACCATGTCGGCGCATCTGAAGGTGCTCGCCCATGCCGGGCTGATCCGTCCCGAACGCGACGGAAGGACCGTGCGCTATGTCGCCGACATGACCGGCCTGCGCGACCTGCTGGCCTATCTGATGGAAGATTGCTGCAATGGCGCGCCGGAGCTCTGCCAGCCCGTGATCCAGGCGGTAACCTGCAAATGCTAGAAGGGAGGCATGCACCATGAGCGAACCGTACAACGTTCTTTTCCTCTGCACCGGCAATTCGGCGAGGTCGATCATCGCAGAGGCGATTCTCAATCGTATTGGCGCCGGCAAGTTCAAGGCCTATTCGGCCGGGTCGCATCCCAAAGGGGCGGTGCATCCCTACACGCTCCAGCTTCTGAAGAACCTCAATTACGACACGTCCTTTGCCCGTTCGAAGGACTGGGAAGAATTCGCGGTTCCCGGTGCGCCGGAGATGAATTTCGTTTTCACGGTCTGCGACAACGCCGCCAATGAATCGTGCCCTGTCTGGCCAGGACAGCCGATGACCGCACATTGGGGCGTGCCTGATCCGGCTGACGCGGAGGGCACCGATGCCGAAAAACATCTGGCCTTTGCCGAAGCCTATCGCATGCTCAACAACCGGATTTCGATCTTCATCAGCCTGCCGATGAGCATGGTCGACAAGCTTGCCCTGCAGAAGCGGCTGGATGAAATCGGCCGCAACCTGCCGAAGGCCGGCTGAAGCTCGTGGCGAACGACCTGCCACGCCGCATCGTCGCGGAAGCCTTGGGAACCGCGCTGCTCGTCGCGACCGTGGTCGGCTCCGGCATCATGGCCGCCCGGCTGACACACGACGTCGCCGTTTCGCTGCTCGGCAACACGCTGCCGACCGGGGCGATCCTCGTCGTGCTGATCACGATACTGGGACCGATCTCAGGGGCGCACTTTAATCCGGCCGTTACGCTGGTGTTCGCGCTTCGCCGCGAGATCGAGGCGAACGCGGCGCTTGCCTATGTCACCGCCCAGGTCGTGGGCGGCATTGCCGGGACGTTTCTGGCCCATGCCATGTTCGAACTGCCTATCCTGCAGGCCTCAGCGACGGTGCGGACCGGAACCGGGCAATGGCTCGCGGAGGCAGTCGCCGCCTTCGGCCTTGTGTTCACCATCCTGGCAGGCTTGCGCTTCCGCTCCGACGCGATCCCGTGGCTTGTCGGGCTGTACATCACCGCCGCCTACTGGTTCACGGCCTCGACCTCCTTCGCCACCCCGGCTGTCGCGATCGCCCGCGCCTTTTCCGACACGTTTTCTGGCATCCGTCCGGTCGACCTGCCGGGCTTCATAGCCGCCGAATTGCTGGGGGCGCTGCTGGCCATGGCCCTGGCGGGCTGGCTGCTCGCCGAAGCGAAATCAACAAGACAGATGAAGGCTGCCGAATGACCGTCACCATCTACCACAACCCCGATTGCGGCACCTCGCGCAATACGCTGGCCATGATCCGCCAGTCCGGCGAAGAGCCGGAGGTGATCGAATATCTGAAGACGCCACCGTCGCGCGAAAGGCTGGTCGAGTTGATTGCCGCGATGGGCATGATGC
>NZ_RZPH01000311.1:0-5816 GCF_004022825.1 Mesorhizobium sp. M7A.F.Ca.CA.004.04.2.1 | reverse complement strand
CCCTCACCGTCTCGCCATCGGTGCCGCGCAGCTCGGCGCTGTTCTTGTCGGCACCGGAGATCTTGAACTGGCCGGAATAGGCGGCAGCGCCATTGACGATGCCGGCATTGCCGTCGGTTTCGATGACCAGCGGATAGGCGTCCGGATCGGCCTTCAGCCGAAGCCGCATCTGCCCGTTGCCTTCGGCCTTGCCGGTGGAGGCAGTGACCGTGGTGCGAAGACCGTCGAGCCGCAGCGTGCCGTCCATGCGCCATGGCCCGGCCAGAGACTTGGCCGAGATGGTCGAATTGATCTCGGAAAACAGGTGGCTGCGCCCGCCGGCGGCATGGCGCAGTTCGATCTGCCCTTCCGTCACCGTCAGCTTCTCGATCGAGATCTGATTGAGGTCGAAGGGAGAGGACGGCCGCATCGCCCAGTCGACGGTGCCGTCATTGGCGATATCGATGGTCGCTTTCGGCCGCACCAGCCGCATGTCGAAGATCAGCACTTCGCCGCGCAGGAAGGGCGCCAGTTCCGCATCCATCGAAAACGTCTCGACGGTCATGGCCGGCTGGCCATTGGGGCCGCCGGCGACCGCGACGTTCGAGAAGGTCACCGAGGGAAACGGCAACAGCCTTGCCGTGGCGTCGCCCTGCACGGTCACCTTGCGGCCGAGGATGGCGCTGGCCTCGCGCTCGAATTGGGCGCGGTAGCCGGTCCAGTCGATAAAATACGGCACCACCAGCGCCGCACACAGCACCAGCACAAAAAGGCCACCGAAGATCACGAACAGGCGAGCGAGCATCAGCTCCGAATGGGTTGATTGAAATTCTGCCGCACTCTACCCGCATCCGCGTGTCGATAAAGAGGCAATTCATCCAGTGTTGCGCGATGTCTCATCCGCAGTTGCGTGATATCGGGCGATCTGAAACAAATCCCGGCGAAGCGGAGAATTCGGATGTCTGGAAAGAACTGGGATCGCGTGCCGATCGATGCGCAAAGTGTCGACGCCCCGCTGTCGCTTTCGGCGGTCTTTCTTGTCGTCACCGTCGCCAGCGGTCAGACCGCGCTCGCCAAGATAGCCTCCGTGCTCGGCGGCCTCGATGATCTCGTCAAAACCGTCGGGTTCCGCGATCTTTCCGGGCGGCTTTCGTGCATTGCCGGCATCGGCCGCGATCTCTGGGATCGTCTTTCCCCAGATCGGCGACCGCTGGAACTGAAACCGTTTGCGCCGATCAAGGGTGCCGTTCATTCGGCGCCTTCGACCGCCGGCGATCTTCTCTTCCACATCCGCTCCGAGCGGCCCGATATGTGCTTCGAGTTCGAGCGCATTCTGCTCGACAATCTCGGTGATGCCGTGAACGTCGTCGACGAGGTTTCCGGCTTTCGGTACTTCGATGCGCGTGACCTGCTCGGCTTCGTCGACGGCACGGCCAACCCGACCGGGCTGGACCTTCCGGCCTCGGCACTCGTCGGTGATGAGGACGCCGACTTCGCCGGCGGCAGCTATGTCGTCGTCCAGAAATACCTGCACGATCTCCAGGCCTGGGCGCGCATTCCGACGCCCGAGCAGGAAGCGATCATCGGCCGCACCAAGATCGACAACATCGAAATCGATGATGACGAGGCGCCGCGCAAATCACACAAGTCGCTGGCCACCATCGAGGATACCGATGGCAACGAGTACGACATATTGCGCGACAACATGCCGTTTGGCAGGCCGGGGCAAAAGGAGTTCGGCACCTACTTTATCGGCTACAGCAGGTATCTCTGGGTGATCGAGAGGATGCTGCAGCGAATGTACATCGGTGAGCCGCCGGGCGCTTACGACCGGCTGCTCGATTTCTCGACGCCGCACACCGGCACGACGTTCTTCGCGCCAACCCGCCCCATGCTGCAAACCCTTGTTGAGGACGCATAGAAGACGCCTGCGGCCGCACGGCAGGCCGGCGCCCCAACGATTTCACCCGGCGATTGTCAGAACCCTCAGCGTGCGTCGCGCTTTGCTTGCGCCACCTTGGCCGCCTTGCGCTGCCGGCCAAGCTCCATCGGTCGGACGAGGTCTTGCGCCCTCTGGTTTGCCACCGACCGCATCCCCTTGCGCGCGGTGCGCGAATTGAAAGCAGGGCCTTCCGGCGTCGCCCCTTGCTTCATGACAAATGCCTTGCGCGCGTTTTCGATCAGCGAAACGCTGGCCGCCAGCTGCCGGCGCCGCTCGGCCTCGCCATTCAGCCGCCGCATGGCCATGGCCAGCACCGCAAGCTTTGTCTGCGAACCGCCATCGGACTTTGAGGGCGCAGCGCCTTTCGGCGCTCCTTTGCCGCGTATCTCACGCTGGCGGCGGTGTGCTTGGGTTTGGGCCTTGTCGCGCCGCTCCCGCAACAGCTTGACCAGGCCGGCAAGATCGGCGTCGGAAAGCTCCTGCACCGCCGGATGGTGCGATTTCTCCACCAGTTCCTGTTCGTCCGCGCTCAGCGCACGCGCCGCTTCCTTGCGTGAAATCGCCATGGCATTCCTCCTCCGCTGGCACGCCTGTCTGTTTCAGGCCATTCGCATGAGTTTCTGCCCCAAAACCGCGTCGGTCAAGAATAGCCCTGCTGACGATGCCGGATGGTCGAATACCGAGCCGCTCAGCCTGTGCATCGGCTGCGCAGATAGGCGCAGACCAGCTCGATGAGTTCCGCTCGCAATTCCGGCGATTGCAGTTCGCCATGTCGCGCTGCGGCATGCACGACCCCTTCGACCGCACCCGACAGCACACGTCCGGCAATGTCGTCGCGCTTGGGATCGGGCTTGCCCGAGGCAGATGCGATCACGGCTTGGTAGCGGCGCAGATACTCCGCCTCGAACTGATCCTGTGTCGAGCGTGCGGCAAGCGGCACCTCGTCGAGCAGGACGCGATGCAGTTCCTGATCGACGCTGTGGGCGGCGACGACGCCATCGACAAGCTTCGCCGCCCGCTGTTCCACCGTGATCACTGCGTCACGCTCATCCGAACCGGATATGGCCGCGAGCACCGCGTCGAGATGGCGTTTTCGGATCTCCTCCGCCAAGGCCAGCTTGTTGGGAAAATACTGGTAGATCGAGCCGACGCTGACACCAGCCGCCGAAGCCGTCTCGTTGGTGGTGAAATGCGCCCACCCACGCCGAGCCAGAACGCGAGCCGCGGCTTCGACAATCGTATCCACGGTTGCGCGGGAACGCTGTTGCCGTGGCGCTTTGCGCACGCTTCCATGCTCTGAGGGAACGCGAGTAGCCATATCAGGGCCTTTTCACCAAAATGCGAGTGTCCGCTCACATTTATCGAGCCAAGCCTGCCACGCAAGTCAATGAGAGGTCGCTATGAGCAACAAGACACTGCTTTTATCCCTGTTCCGCTACAAATCCTGGGCCGACAATGAACTCCTCGCTCTTTTGGCAGAGATCGAAAACGAGACAACCGAGAAGCAGCTTGGCGCGATCCTTGAGACCGTCAATCACGCGCATGTCGTCGACCGGATCTTTGCGTCGAACCTCCAGCAGCAGAAGCACTCCTATCGAGACACGGGCACGAGCAGCACACCGACGCTCGCGGAGCTGTCCAAGGCGATCAAGGAAACCGACCGGTGGTACCTCCGCTACGTCGAACAGGTCGACCCCGAAGAACTGGCGGAGGCGATCCGTTTTGCCTTTACGGACGGCGCCCCCGGGCAGATGTCACGAGAGGAGATGCTGGCACATGTCATCACCCATGGCGGCTATCATCGCGGTGAGGTCGGACGCATAGTGACACAATTGTCGAAGCCATCGTCGCCCGACACCTTCACGGGTTATCTCCATCAGGCAGAGCCCGCCCGCCGAGCACCGGTGTAATCGGAAACCTTACATTGGAGATGCCGGTCCGGCTCCTTCATTGCTGTGGCGGGATAATCCCTACCCTGCTGGCAAGATCTTGCCCGGGTTCATGATATCAAGCGGATCCAGCGCCTGCTTGATCGTGCGCATGATGTCGACGCCGTGGCCGAGCTCGTGGCGCAGGAAACCGATCTTGCCCTGGCCGATGCCGTGCTCGCCGGTGCAGGTGCCGTCCATGGCGATCGCCCGCATGTTGAGCCGCGCGACGAACTTTTCCGACAACGCGATCTCCCTGGGATCGTTGACATCCATCAGCACCAGCACGTGAAAATTGCCGTCGCCGGCGTGGCCGACGATCGGCGCGATCAGACCCATCTCTTCTATGTCGGCTTCGGTTTCCATGACGCATTCGGCAAAGCGCGAGATCGGCACGCAGACATCGGTCGACAGCCCCTTGGCGCCCGGCCGCAGTGTCAGCGACGACCAGTAGGCGTCATGCCTGGCCTTCCACAGTTTGGTGCGCTCCTCGGCGACGCTGGTCCACAGGAACGGCCCGCCGCCATTCTCTTCCGCGATCATGCCAAAGGTCTCGGCCTGTTCGGCAACACCGGCATCGCTACCATGAAACTCGACGAACAGGCACGGGCTCTCGGGATAGTCGAGCTTGGAATAGTTCTTCATCGCCCGCATCTGCAGCGCGTTGACCAGTTCGATGCGCGCCACAGGAATGCCCATCTGGATCGTGGCGATGACCGCGTTGCAGGCCGCCTCGACGCTCGGAAACGGGCAGACGCCGCCCGAAATCGCCTGCGGGATGCCTTGCAGCTTCAAGGTCAGCGAGGTGATGATGCCGAGCGTGCCTTCCGAGCCGACCAGCAGCCGCGTCAGATCATAGCCGGCCGAGCTCTTTTTCGCCCGCTTGCCGGTCGTCACGGTTTCGCCGTCAGCCATGACGGCGGTCAGCGACAGCACGTTCTCGCGCATCGTGCCGTAGCGCACCGCATTGGTGCCGGAGGCCCGCGTCGCGGCCATGCCGCCCAGCGAGGCATTGGCGCCGGGGTCGATCGGAAAGAACAGTCCGGTGTCGCGCAGATGCCGGTTCAAATCCTCGCGGGTGACGCCGGGTTCGACCGTGCAGTCGAGATCCTGTGGATTGACCGCCAGGATACGGTTCATGCGCGATGTGTCGACCGATATGCCGCCGCCCGGTGCGTTGGTGTGGCCTTCCAGCGAGGAGCCGACGCCAAAGGCGATCACCGGCACGCGGTGCGCGGCACAGGCCCGCACGATGTCCTGCACCTCGGCGGTCGTCTCGGGAAAGGCGACGCCGTCCGGCGCCTGCGTCGGAATATAGGTGGTGGTGTGGGCATGCTGCGAGCGGATCGCCTGGCCGGTCTGGAATCGCTCGCCGAGCCGTTGCTTGAGGATGCCGAGCACCGCCGCGATGCCTTCCTCGTTACGTTCGACCGGGTTGAGGTCGCTCAGAGCCATGAATTCCTCCGCGAATGGACCAGCGTCCACGCTTGTTATGCGTCTATGGATGCGTAAAGCAATTCCAGGAAAAGTGTGAAGCGGTTTTCCGTCCGGAATGCGTCAGAACAAATAGAGTCTCCGGAGCCAAGCTCTGTCCAGCGCCAGAACAAGGAAGTTTCGATGCCCATCCCCACTCCCTTCGTCTCGAAACCCATGGACATCGAGAAGGACTGGATCGACTACAACGGCCATCTCAACATGGCCTATTACAACGTGCTGTTCGACCGCTGCTCGGACGACGCCTTCGAGGCAATGGGCATGGGACCGAACTATGCCAGGGATCGCCGCCTCACCATCTACACGGCCGAAGTCCATGTCTGCTACGTGCAGGAGCTGCACCTCGAGCACAAGGTCACGGTCTCCTTCCAGCTCATCGACCACGACGACAAGCGGCTGCGGGCCTACCAGGAAATCCGCCATGTCGACGGCTGGCTGGCCGCGACTTCCGAATCGCTGTCGCTGCATGTCGA
>NZ_RZPH01000310.1:0-5823 GCF_004022825.1 Mesorhizobium sp. M7A.F.Ca.CA.004.04.2.1 | reverse complement strand
CCCCCACCGCCGCCTCCCACCGATTGGGATAGTCGAAAGAGCGAAGACCCGCCGAAGCGCGAACGCTAAAGCAAATTCGGCATCACTGCCGCCAATCCGCCGACTACCAGCGCGACCATGGGAGACAGGATGCCGCCCAGCTTTGCCCATCGCAGAGCTGAGGCTTGGCTTTCGTTGACAGATTTATTGATCTCGTGCTTTTCAGCGAGGACCTTGAGGTATTGCCGGAAGACTTCCTCACGGGTCCCCGTGGCATCTGCTGCCCAGAGCCAGAAGTCGGCACCCCTACCGGGAAGATTTATGATCCGAGGACTGATTACGCGGAAGCACTGCCAAGCCGAATAAACCATGGCGAGCGTAGCGGCTGCTAGCGACCACGCGAGTGGGGTCTGGATCAAAGTGTGGGGGACGATTACCGACGCAAAACCCGCACCAGTGGCAGTGGCCACGGTCAGGAAAAGTCGCATCAAGGCCAAGGCTTGATTATCTGAGGCTATAATTAGACCAACCAAAGCGTTGTGCCTGAAGCGCGCGTCTTCGATTGCTAACTTCCAATCATCAGGATTGAGCATCGCTGTCCTTAGTTCTTGGCCGCATCACATGCGAGCTTCTTTTCCGCTCTTCCCAAGCGCTTGTAGAAATCGTATCCCGATAAGCCTACCTCTTTGGTCCCCTTAGTTCTTCTAAGGTGTGACCGGGGCACAGATACTTAGGAGCGCGGCTCTATCACACGAGGCAAACCCGGCTTGCGTTAACCGGCGCTCGGATGATCTTCTCCCTCGGGAGAGATCGAGCCCAGTCCAAAGAGCCCGCCGAGCCCCAGTAGCCCACCACCGGTCGGAGCAGACCCTTTACCGTCAGGCTCACGCATTAAAGCTTCCGCGATACGTTGAAGCTGCATCCGGCCTTCGATCAGTCTTAATTCGTTATCGATCTTGTTGATGTTGTCGATGTGGCTAAGGAGTGTGCCTGTGGACCAATCTGTGGCGGGCCACTCAAGCTTGCTATTCGCCGACACCCGGAAGAACTCAACCCCATCAGATACGCTGCTAGCTCGAAATGGCGTGTGAGCAACGATATTGCGAAGCTCACCGCACTTCCTGGCCTGCTTTGCCAGTTCATCGAATTTCGCCGCTAGACTTCGATCAGAGATAAAGTGATCAACCAGCGTACGCAGAGTTTTGATCTTCTCATCGAAACCCATGTTTCTATTGATGATGACACGGCGGGCACCACTGACGCCAAGCACCTCTCCCAGAGCGTCTCCGATGCCAGCCTCAAGAAGTGCGAAATAGCCCATAAATGCACCAATTAGATAGAATGCTCTCGCGTCCGGACCCATTTCGAGTAGTTCGCTCTTGGTCAGCATTCAGGCAGCCTACCGAGTCTTTACCGATATAGCTATTGGACAGCCACCCGGCCGCTCATGAGAACCCCTGTTCTTTCGCAGTAGACGCATTGGTCCTCAAAGTCGTCCATGCAGAGCTGCCCTAGCAGTTCTCTCTTTGGTGTGGCCGAGGGTGCTTAGGGAGACTGCCGTAGTCAGGAGACCACCTACAAAGACCGAAGCATCCCCTGCTCCTTAGCAGCCTCCTCAAAGGCCTTCTGGACATCCTGGGGTGACGCTCGGTCCTCGAAGCAGTCGATGCAGAGCTGCACCGCCTTGTTCCACTTCGGTCCCTTCTCGGGCCACTTCATGAGTTCCTCAGCGGCGGTCTCGACGTTGCTGACGCCCAGCGTGATGCCGACCTTCTCGGTTCTGACGGGGACCACAGGGCTGAACCAATGGAGTTCCATCAGATGAACCTACGGTGGGAGAGCCTGCACTTGAGGTCTTCGGCATTCAGTAGGTCTACGAGATCGTCCGCATATTCCCTATTGAGGCCTATCGCTGGCCAACCATCAGGCGAAACCGGCTGCCCGGTGAACACGTCGAACACCGTCCAGGTCCCGTCTGGGTCTCTCCTCAGGTCGTACCTCAACTGCCTCATCAGGGTAATTTAGGGTTTCCTGATGAGCCTCTTCAATGGCGTCGAGCAATGAGGCTAGAGTTGGTGGTAACTCAGGGTCAACTTCCAGCCCGAAGGCCTGCTGAACCTGGTGGCGGTTGTCCTCGTTTCGGATCAGCTCCAGCAGATGGTCGGCAACGGTCTTGTGACCGGCTTTGTCACGCTTCGTCATCAGGGAGTCCCCACGAGTCCTGGCGCCTTTAACTTATTGTCCGATAAATGGTTCCATTGGGTCTTGCCTTAGGTCGTACCTCTGCTGTGCCATGAGGTCATTCGTTGCGTTTCCGATCTAACTCGTCAAGCATGGACCGATGCTGCTCGGACATATCCCAATCCACTGGGAGGTTCAGCAGTTGGCGGATTTGATGGCGCAGTGTCTCTGAAGTAATCCACGTCCGAATGAGACGCGATGTAGCCTGCTGTTGCTCGGGAGAAAGCTCTTCCATGGTCAGCCCACACGGTTAGCACCGAGCCCAACCCTTTGGTGACCTTAATGGTTCCCCCGAAGGATTGCCTGAAGAGATTTAGAGCAGCGCCTATTTCGGCGCGAGGGCCTGAAGCAGTTCATCGCCGCGAAGCCCGGATTGGTATGCTCCCATTAGGCTTTCGGCGGCTGTGGTAGCTTCAGGGCTTCGGCGGGTGATCCCACGCAGCGAACAGAGTTGATCGAACATTTCCTGGAGAACGGCTATCTCTTCAGGTTCGAAGGTGCCGTTAGCTAGCTGTGTTATCGGCATGTCGTCCTCTGCACTGATTTTTTCAGGATCATTCTAGCGGAACGAAGGCGATGTCAATGCGGGACCGAAGGCCCATATGGGGTCGGAATATTTGGCAGAAATTTCTGAGCGGGTGATCGGATAACTGGCACGCGCGCCGACCCCCCGTACCCCCTTTGTTGCCACGCTTGGCGCGGGGTGGTTTGTCGGAAATAGGTGTAGAGTGCCTCATGACCGATGACCCAGCCTTCCATATCGTCCTGGCTACCGTGCTTCGCCGCACCCTCGGCGAAACCCGCGTCGAAATGGTTCAAGCCCATGCCGCTCTCGCTGAAGTTCGGATGAACGTGAGGGACGACACCGCGCGCCGCTATCATGTGCGCCTAGGTCTCACCACAACGGCACCCCTCCGCCGTCCTTGAGTGGTCCTTAGCTCCCACGCGCTACGGCGGCGACCCATTCTGTCCTGTCCACAAACCTATACCTTCGTGAACACGATGCTTGACATGTGCACCAATCGTCCACTAAGTGATGTACACCAATTCTCTTAGAGGAAAGTGCACACATGATCATCGGCTATGCTCGCGTTAGCTCCACTGGCCAAGACCTCGACACCCAGCTTGAGAAGCTTGCGGCTGCCGGTGCTGAAAAGGTCTTCAGCGAGAAGCGGTCTGGTTTGGACGAGACGAGGCCCGAGCTTGAGAAGGCTCTGGAGTTTGCCCGTGAGGGTGACGTGTTCGTGGTGACCAAGGTGGACCGTCTGGCGAGATCAGCGGCGCACCTCCACCAGATCGTCGGGACGCTCGACAAGAAGGGCGTTGGTTTCAAGGTGCTGGACGACGCCTCGCTCGACACCACCACCCGAACGGGCAAGCTGGTCTTTGGTATCCTCGCCAGCATCGCCGAGTTTGAGACGGCCCTTCGGAAGGAGCGCCAGATGGAAGGCATCGCCAAGGCGAAGGCAAAGGCAGCGGCCCAAGGCGAGCCATGGAAGACCGGCAGGCCGGTGACGCTCGACCATGCCCTGATCAGGGCCCTGAAGGCTGACGGGCGCTCTGTGAGGCAGATTGCAAAGGAAGCCGGGTGCTCACCTTCAGCGGTCCAGAAGGTTCTGACAGCCGCTGGCTGACGACAAGCCACACCACTAGCACTACGAAGGCGGCTTCCAATGCCACCAGCACGATGAACGCGCGTCGTCACCGACTGACAACGGCCACCATCAGCACCTATCCAACGCTCCTCCCCCAAGCTGACCCGCGCGGTTCTCCCCTGCATTGCGATTGCCTGTTGCCTTGTTTGCTCCTTCCGGGGCGACTGGACGTGGCACTTGGCGGGTCAGCTTTGGTGAGGCGCGTTTGTCCTTATCCGTGCATTTCCATGGGGACAGCCTCTTCGACCACCCAACAAAGGAGCAATGGAATACACGACCGAACTACTCGACCGAACCACCGGCGACCTCGACACCGTCTCACTCGGCAACTGGGTCACCGTGACTGAATACGGCATCCTGAAGGGTGTCGGAACTCGGCAAGTCCGAGCAGTCTTGTCCCACCTCGGGCTACTCCAAGAACACCTTGAGGTGTCTAAGTCAGGGCACTCTCGGGTAGCCCGAAGACGCCTTACGGACGAAGCCGTCAAAGCCGGTCTCGGCAAGCGCATCTATCCAAGGAAGGCGGGGAGCTATCCCTTCGATGTCCTATCGCCGGAGGGCCAATCTTGGGCCGACCTCAGGTGGGAGGATGCGGTCAAGACCATGGCGTCTGAGATCGCTTCAAGCCCAATCGTCATAACGGCCAAGGAATGCCTCGACAGCTTCAAGGCTTCTCGTCGGTCAGAAATGACACCTCAGATGGAAGTCTGCTTCCTGTCCGACCACTTCCCTGACCTCCCCCAGGTCGACATCTGCAGGATCACCGGAGCATCGCCCCGAATGGTTTCCCTGCATGTGAACACCCGAGCGGACCAGATCAGGGCATGGAAGGCTTGGAAGCTGAAGGTTCTTCCGTGACCAAGCACGCCACCTTCCATTCATGATTGACACCTGCGGTTGGACTTCGAATTGAACCCGGACTGGGGATTTCCCTCCTTGGTCTCTCCCTTCGGTGGTCTTCAACCCGAGGGTTCCCCTATGTCCCCAATTGGTCCGCCTTCGGGCGTTCCCTGACTACGTCACCATGATCGTCATCCGACTGGATACCTACATTACACAAGGAGTTACATCGTCGAAAAATGACTACCGATGAGAAGGCGCTGGCGACCCTACGTCAGCCCGGATGGGACCCGAACGGGCTCCATGACCAATACGTTACCGAACATGTCGTGACGGCTTTCCTTGCGCCCTACCGGGACAGCCACCCCGAGGGTCGACCACTTCACGAACACCGGCTTGGAGCGTCGTGGACGGGGCCAAGGAATGCGGCTGGGGATCAGACCTATCTGCCGTCGCTATGGGCCATCCTCGACCATGTGGCCGACGTCAAGGACCTAACTGACAGACAGGTGGTCCATCTCGTCATGACCTCGACCGACAGCGAAAGCTACAAGCCGGAAGAGTGGCAGACTATGGTCGAGGGCAAGATTGCTGAGGCCAAGGTCCGTCACGATGCCAAGCGCAAGAACGAGAGAAATAACCACGACGATGAACGGGCCGAGCGAGGGGGCCGGGAACGGTTGACGCTCGACCACCTACCGGGCCAGCGGGTGATACCTGACGAGGCCATTTCACAGCGCGCGAAGATGCGCCGAACGAAGTCACTGAAGGAAGCGAAGCAGCGGCGAGACCAGAGGCGGAAGACTGCCGAGGGTGTCGTGATCCAACCGAAGAAGGAGGAGTGGCGGGCGATGAGCCCCGAGCAAGTGAAGCAGTATCACCAGACTATGGAGCGGCTGGTTGCCATGGGTGCCCTCGACCCGTTCACCGTGGACGAGATCGAGAACCCCGAGGGCTCGCCAATAGCGTATCTCTACCGAATGGGTCGGATGACCGCCAAGGGTGACCGGGCATGACGTTCGATGACATCAGGCGGCGTGACTGGGCTGCGACCTATCCCACGCGAGAGGCAGCCCTTGCCTTGGTCGAATGGATCAAGGCCGATGAC
>NZ_RZPH01000030.1:0-15734 GCF_004022825.1 Mesorhizobium sp. M7A.F.Ca.CA.004.04.2.1 | reverse complement strand
GATCAGGCGATCGAGAGTCATCGCCCCGACGCACTGCTGATTTTGGGTGACACGAATAGCTGTTTGGCGGCGATTGCGGCCAAACGGCGGAAGGTGCCCATCTTCCACATGGAGGCCGGAAATCGTTGCTTCGATTTTCGTGTTCCAGAGGAGATTAACCGCCGAATTGTGGACCATACAGCGGATGTCAATCTGACCTATAGCCAGATTGCTCGTGACTACCTACTGCGAGAAGGCCTCCCACCCGACCAGGTAATTGTTACCGGCAGTCCGATGCGGGAGGTGCTCGAGCACTACAGAAGCGGAATCGAAGCCTCGGCGGCGGTCAGCAATCTCGGCTTGACGGCAGAACGTTTCTTCGTAGTCAGTGCTCATCGCGAGGAAAATGTGGATTCGCCCGAGCGGCTAAGGAAGCTGCTTAATGTCCTCAATGGGATTGCCGAGCGATATCAGGAGCCAGTCATCGTTTCGACTCATCCTCGCACGAGAAAACGTTTGGACGCGCTTGGTGCCAGCTGCCATGAAAATGTCAGGTTTGAAAAACCGTTTGGGTTCTTCGACTATATTAGGCTCCAGTGTTCGGCTCGAGCCGTGCTTTCGGATAGCGGCACGATAACTGAGGAAAGCGCGATCCTGAACTTTCCCGCCCTCAATCTGCGCGAGGTACATGAGCGCCCCGAAGGCTTCGAAGAGACCTCAGTGATGATGGTCGGCCTGGACATAGAGCGCGTTTTTGACGGGCTTAAGATATTGGAGACTCAGTCACGAGGCGCGATGCGGACCTTGCGTTTGCCGACTGACTATAGCTCCGACAATGTATCCGAAAAGGTGCTGCGGATCGTTCTAAGTTACACGGACTTCATCAACAGGCGGGTCTGGAGGAAACACGAACCTGGCGCCGTCTGACCGCAATCGTGCCTTCGTCTCCCCGCAGCTCTGAGCGAAAAGCCGTCCGCCGCATTCCGACTCGCCATCGTCTAGTGCAAGGCAGGAACTCAGCCCAACTAAATCTGATACGGCAGATCCTCACACTTTCGCGGTAACCGCCCGCCTACCCGTAGCCAGCCAATCAACCATGTACCAAACGGCGCCGACGAAAAGCACCGACAGGACCAATTCGATCGCGTAAATGAACAAAGTCCACGGGAACCCCATTTGGACGAGTAAGTAGGCTAACGAGACACCTGTCACCGCCGCAGAGGCGACATTTTGTGTGACCCAGGCAGCCAACCATTCGATCGAATGGCCAGCTATTGTCAGAAAGAACATGAATACCGAGACGACGATTATCGACCCTGAAAGGCTGGCCACCCCAATGGGGCCTGGCAACGTGAGGAACGTATAATATTGGACCTTTCCGTACCGGTCACCGGACATTTTTTGGTAGATCGCTTGGGCGCCAGCGGCTGGGTCTTCTTTGATCACATGCAAGAACAAATCGCCTCCAAGATGGTCAAGATTTGCCGCGGCCGTCATCGTCCCTTCAAGTCCAACCCAGCGCATGACCGCGAGATTGCGCAGTTGACGGTAGAGACCGGCTAGGGCGAAACGATCACCTCTGACTGCCTCAACCTTGTCTATTATCGTCGCAGCCGGAGGCGCCGAGGAGTCGGGCGACGGTGCCAGAGTTTTTCCGATGCCTGTCGGCTGCTGTGGAACAACGCCTGACGGCTGCTGTGGAACGCCTTGTGTCTGTGCGGTGCTGATCGAGAAATCGAAAGTGCGTTCAAGGCTAACTACTGCAAGCGAGCCTGCAAAAACAAATCCGCTGAGACCCATGGCAACTGCGATCGCAACCCAACTCCTCACATCGCGACGTCGTAAGACAACGACCGCGAATGCGGCGAGAACATAGAGAAGCAACTGGATGCGGCTTCCCATCGAGAGCGATGCGAGCAGCCCAAGAAACACTGCTACGTAGATCAACACTGAATACGACCAGTCGCGTAGTTCGACCAGCCACAGGGCCAAGGTTAGGCCTCCCAAAAGAGCCCCCCATGCGATCACGAAGGCCGCGACCGCATACAGGCGGGGGTTGATGTTAATGCCCAAGGGGAAACCAATCCGTATAATGTGAAATGAGTAATTGGCCCAATACAGCCCGATAGAAACGGCAATCAAACTTGCAAACGCGAGGACGACAAATTTCGACACGAAAGGAGGCGCTACCGCCTTCCGAATTTCCTTGAACGCGGGATAAAACGATGCGGCCAATCCAGCCGCGCACACCCCTGAAAAGCCACTAGCTGCGAAAGCAAGTGCCTGATCCCACTCAGTCGTGAATGTGCTGGTAGGCTCGATGAGCGCGATGCCAAATACGAAATTAGCGACCGCTTTTGCAATGAATCCTACAAAAAGGAATGACGACAGCAGAAACACGAAAAAGGAGGACGGACGCCAGAGCGGGATGAAGACGGCAGCGCAGCCCGATGCATAGAACCAGAGGAGAATCAGTTTCGACTGGCCGGGATAGGTGGCTAGAAGGACGAAGCCCATTGAGGCAACAAGCAGCGCAACTCCCAAGAGAATCGCGTTTCCGGGCACATTTGCTCGAGATGGCTGAAGCTTTTGAGATTGGCTCATATCAACCCTTTACTTCAATGCTCGCGGAGACCACAAACCGACATGCGGCAAGCATGACCAAAACCCTCTGCGCCACGAATCGCGATTCTTCCCCATAATACACGCAGCCGGCGACGCAATTCGTTGTATGAGAAGCAATCCCCATGATATAGCCCTGCGAATTGCGAATTGGCTTGTGCCTCGTCTCATAAATTGGCTCGATTCGCTGCCCTTTTTCGAAGTCAGCCCGAATGACCTACAAGCAATGTGACACCGGTCCGCGCGTGGTAGTGCTCGGGGGAACCGGGTTCGTTGGTGAGGCCCTAGCGCGGCTGTTGGCCAATCCGGCCTTCCCACCCAGCCGGTTCATTGTGCATCGTTCGGAACCAGAATGGCTCAATCAAGCCGGCGTGAATGTCAAAAAGGCCGATTTGGAAGATTCTGCCGAGATGTTGGCCGCCTTGAGCGGTTACGACGTGATGATCAACTTATTACGCCCCGACGGCACCGGTTGGTACCCTACCGTATTGCGGAGCTTGCAGTCGACATTTCGCGACGCCGGTATTTCCCGTTGTATTCATGCTAGCAGCATTGACGTTTACGCAGGGGTACGCGACCGGCAAATCGACGAAGCCACATTGCCATGCGCGTTGTCGCCTTATGAGCAAGAGCATCTTATAGGTGAGGCAATTCTGACAGGCTCGTTCGCCGAGACGATTGTGTTGCGGCTGGGAGCTATTTTCGGATGCGGCGGACGCAATCTCGTCACTTTGGCGGAGGAGATGAAACAAGCCCCATCATGGAAGATTGCGCTCCGCCGTGCTCTTTACGGTGAAAGACGAATGCACCTGGTGAGTGTGGAGACTGTTGCACAGGCATTTGTCAAATTGGCGTTCGACCGGAAAATCCATGGCTCACAGATCGTCGTAGTTACCGATGATTCCGATCCGAATAACAATTTCGCGTTTGTCCAGGATCGCTTCGCCCTGGCATTCGGCCGAGAATTCCCGAAATTTGGACCAACCTCACCAAGATTCTTCCTTAGATTCTTGTTACGTCTGAGGGGGCTTCCGGCGCACGCTATTGACCGGCGCTTCTCTGCAATCAGGGCCACGGAATTAGGGCTAGTCTCCGAGGCGTTCACCAGCAGGCTGGACAATTACGCCAGTGATCTTGCGAGGGTGACTCGGATGTCGGGCGCATGAATATCCTCCTGACTACAGTTTCACTCGATTCCCAAAAAGGAGGAGGCACAGCAGAGCGAACAAGGCGGCTTGCTAGCCATCTGACGCAAAGAGGACATCGTTGCGAGATCGTCACTATGCAAGGCGGGGATCTCGTCGGGCAACTGCATGGTAGGAACATGCAAGTTTATATTACGGGTGCGATGCGTCTCCGCTTCTCGGTCCCGACAATCAATCCGTTTAGGCTAATGCGCAGCGTTCGAAACGCCGATGTCATTCATATTCTCGGGTACTGGAACTTCCTGTCGGTCGCGACAGCGTTTCTCGCGCGATGGCTCGGGAAGCCTTATACTTTCAGCGCTGCGGGGGAGTTTGTCGGTCTCAATCACCCTAGGCCGATCCCGTATCTCTTCCACATCGCCTTTGGAAAGCGGATGGTTCGGAATGCAGCGACGCTGATTGCGGTCACCCCCCTGGAGCGCCGTCAGATACTGGAGCGGTTCAAATCGCCAGAAGACAATGTCATCGTGGTTCCAAACGGGGTTGAGGAACAACCTTTAGCAGCTGAAGCGATGGAGACTGGACCAAATGGGCCGTATGTCCTTTTCGTCGGCCGACTAGCCGAAGTGAAAGGCCCCGATCTTCTTATAAGCGCGTTTGAGAAGATGAGTCAGGAATATCCGGATATCGGGTTGGTAGTAGCAGGTCCAGACTTTGGCATGCGCCTATCGTTGGAATCCTTTGTTAATGCGCACCACCTCGCCGACCGGGTTGTCTTCACGGGGCATCTAGGCGAGAGCGCACGGAGCGAGGCATATAGACGCGCGCTTTTCCTGGTCGTGCCTTCCCGAGCTGAGGCGATGTCACTCGTGGCGCTGGAAGCTGGTATCGTTGGCACGCCTGTTCTTCTCACTGACCAATGTGGGTTTGATGAAGTCGAGACGGTGGGTGGTGGATACGTCGTACCGGCAACTGTTGAGGGCTTGTATGGAGGGCTTCACTCGATGCTGGCCGAACGTGGTGATCTACCGTCGAAGGGACGAGCGCTTAGATCTTACATAGTGGAGACTTTTGCCTGGCCTTCGATTGTAGACAAGCTGATTTCTCGCTTTGAAGAAATAATCGCAAAAAGGGGGGCTCCCGCAAACGTCGTCGTAGATACGCCACAAAATCAACCGGCGATCGAGGCCCTGTCGACGACGATCAAGCGCACCGGAGAGGACCGTTGATAAGAGGTCCCCAAGTGTCGCTCGTGGTCCCAGCATATAATGCGACAGACTACATCGCGGAAACAATCGAAAGCCTCTTGGCCCAAGACTATCCAAATTTGGAGATCATAGTTGTAGATGACGGTTCAACTGACGGCACAAGCGATCTCGTCTCGAATTATGGTCCTGAAATTAAATTGCACCGTCAAGTGAACGCTGGCCAGAGTGCGGCCATGACCACAGGATGGGCAATGAGCACGGGGGACATCCTCGGCTATCTAAGCGCAGACGATCGTCTGCGCCCAACAGCTGTTCGGCGCTGCGTGGAGGAATTGTCGGCTCGCACTGATGTAGTTTTGGTTTACCCCGACTTCGACATTATCGACGAGCATTCAACTCTCAGGTCGACCTTACAGCCGCCGGAATTTTCGCGTCGTGCTCTCTACGCACACCTGCACTGCCTGCCGGGCCCTGGGGCCTTTTTTCGACGTGAGGCTTATGAACGAGCTGGTTACTGGCGAGAGGACCTTCGGCAGATTCCTGACCTCGACTTTTTCCTGCGCTTGGCATTGGAAGGTAATTTTTACCATGTGCCAGAGGTTCTCGCGGAATTCCGTATGCATAGCGCGTCGACCACCTACCGAGCTGTGCCATTTGAACGTGGAGAAGAACCGCAGCGCATGATTGAGACGTTCTTCCGACGGAAGGATCTTCCCGATGAACTCCGCAAATGGGAGCGTGAGACTAGGGCAAACGCTAATTTACTGTCGGCTGCGATCCATGGGCGTTCGGGACGAGTAGCTGTTGCCGTTCAACGATTATTGGCAGCAGCCAGGCACCCGCGGACACTGCTATCTCGCAAAGCCGTAAGCCACGCTCTTCTGATAGCCCGGTGCGCGTTTGCCCCCGTATCGGTGCGTATGCGGGAACGACGGAATGCAGCCAACAGAGACTAGTTCCATGTCTCGGGACCGAGGGACAAAAGGTTGGCATCCTTTCCAAGGTGCTCGCATAGACCTGCTACTGCGAGGTTATGGTCACTGCGTTGACTGAGGCCGGACACCGCAATCGCTCCAATCACGCCCACCCCTTTGACCCGGATTGGAAAAGCCCCGCCGGCTAGAACGAAATCCTGTGGATTCAGACCGTATCCGGGAGGGAAAGTGCGATCCTCACGTTGCTGCTGTAGGGCTAAGAGATAGCTGCTCTTGTGAAAGAGCTTGACTACGTTAAGCTTGCGCCGTGCCCATTCACCATTCGACGCCGTTGATGTCGGAAGCGCGGCGTAGAATAATTGACGATCCCAGAGCCGAATGTCGATAACGATCCCGACCTGTTCGCGCACTGCGATGGAACGAAGCGCGCAGCCTAGCTTAAAGGCCGCTGTTTCTTCAAAAGATTCGAAGACGAGCACGGATTCCTGTTGAACGATTTTCGGGACATCACTCGCATCCCCCTCTGAAGCCAAACTGCGCGTCATCTCTCCCGTCTTATCCGTCATGTCGAACTGTCCGCGTGCTTTTGCAATCGCGCCAAGGAGTCGGAATACAGGCGGTTAATGGGTCTAAGCAGCGCGTAAGACGTGCAGCCACGCGGCCTTATCGGCGAGTTCCTCGCTAATAGCTTCGGCCGTTGCCCATAGAGGCACTGGGTTTCTGATTTGATGTGCAAAATATCCATCCAATCATCCTACGCCCTGTCAAATACTCGGGATGGTGCTAGACGTCTAGGATGAATGGGCCTTTGAACGGTGTAGCAATTATCTGCCAATGACTGATCATACATTTTTCGCGATTTTGTTTGTGGGGAGACAGGGGTCCAGCTATCTCCAGGCTTTGCTTGACTCTCACCCAGATGCAACGTGCGAAGGCGAGCTATTCTCACCGACGGCGCGCTTAATCGCCGACTTGGTCAGGCGGCGCACAATATCTTTCAGAAACTCCCGTCAGAAGGACGTGGCTAGCTATCTTGAGAAGATGCTCCACAAAAAGGGTAGCAGGGTCACCGGTTTCAAAATGCCCTACCTGTCTCTGCTGGAGCATACTGACGCGGTAGAAGCATTCAAGAGATTCGGATACAAGATTGTCCGCTTGTCACGCGACAACCTGTTGGATCAATATATTTCGTACAGACTTGCGGCTTTAAATAATTCATGGAGATCGGACTACGGGCCGACAAAAATAAATGACTTTTATGCAGATCCAAATGATGTATTGACCGCTTTTGAGAAATGGACAAGCGACAACTCCGCTTTGCACCGGATAGCGAGTGAATTTCCCAATTTGCATGTAACATATGAACAGTTGGTCGACGGCTCTGGCGTATTGCGCTGCCTCGAATTTCTGAATTTGCGCGATGCACCTCTCGAAAGCCGTTTCAAAAGGCAGAGAACCGGCGCTCAATCTGAGATCATCTCGAACTACGACGAACTGAAGGGTCACTTTATCCAGACAGGGTGGGCGCGCCATTTTCTGGACTAACCCCGGTTCCAATTCACTGCAATTGGGCGCCCAATCATGCAGACGCCACAATTACTCCCAACTGTTCGTCCCTTTGTCCCCGGGCTAGCCGAGCGCCTCCCAATGAGCGACCCCATCTCCATTGATCTTCCGGTCGCTTCCGCGCCCTCGATATGGCGAGCTAGTGGCGCCGCTGCCGCCGGCCGCGTTGGCATATTGGCTGCAGGTCTTGCGAGCTCCTTGCTACTTCCTCTTGCCTTGCCTCCAGACAAAGTCGGCATCTATTTCATTGCTCAGATACTCACCTCAGGATTTGCAATCCTGGTTCAATTGGGCCTCACATTTACTGTGCCGGCGCTTGTCTCGGCCGCGACCGCGAAAGGAGACTTTGGACGAGCGCGGGATCTTATAGCTAGGATCCAGGGACTAGTTGTCTCTTTCGGCCTCATCACAGCATTGGCATTCTGGCTTGCAGAACATTGGATCGGAAGCAGCGGAGGCAACGAATGGGGAGAAATTTTGCCGATAGTCGCCGTAGCCATTCCCTGCGCAGCTTTGGGGTCTGTCCAAGTCGAACTGCTTCGAGCGGTTCACTCGATTCGGAGTTCGGCTTTCCTCATGGCCTTCCCTAGTGCCATTGTGGCCCTCTTCCTCGCGTTTGCCCTCGTGACACACAGCAGCGTCACCCTTCATCAGGTCCTATTGTGTAGTTTGGTCGGCTTCGCGATGGCAGCGGGTTTTGGCGCTTTTAGCATTTTTATGATGTCGCGCCGCTGGACTGAGCCAGCAAACGTAGAGACAAACCTACGAGCGATTATCCTTCGTACTCTGCCGAATCTCGCGACAACCTTGATGTTGTTCGGTCTATCTCAGGTCGACATGGTTCTGCTGACGCTCTTCACTAGCTTCTCAGAAGTTGCGCAATATGGTGTCGCTTTGAGGATTTCGACGGTACTGATCATGCCGCTCAGCATCGCAAATTCCGCCTTTGCCCCTTCTGCGGTACAGCATTGGACGCTGGGCGACCGAGTGGGACTTCAGCGATCTCTCAGAACATTGGTTGGTGTTTCGACGCTCCTGACTTGCTTAATGTATTTCGGGTTGGTGACTCTCGGCTATGCCGCTGTGCAGATTTGGAACCCACACTACGAAAGTTCTTTGTGGATAGCGCTGATCTTAGGCTGCGGCCAAGTTTGCCATGTTCTCGGCGGATCGTCAGGAGTTTTGTTGATGGTGTTAGGCGACGAAAAGTTTGCTTTTCGCATTACCTTGGGTACCGGCCTCGCAACCGTCGTATTGTGTACGGCTGGCGTTCTGATGGAGGGCCCGCTTTTACTCGCGTCGGCCGCGGCGTTTTGCAATGCGCTTCAGGTAGGTTTCTTCTCAGCGCGAGCCCGTAAGATATTCGATGTCGATCCAACAATCTTGTCGGTCGTTAAAGGCAAGTAGCGCGGAAGCTGACTAGTTCGGCTTGTCCTTGTGGGACTTGAACCTGTGAGCACCCGGGTCCCCCACCAGGCCACTGAGAACCAAGAGGCCAAACAAGGCCATAATGCAACCCACCCCGGCAAACAACATTATCCAGTACATATAACACCACCCCCGCCATTAGATACCCCAGATAAGGCTGATCTGCAAGATATCCCTAATGTAAGTAGTGGTTAGACGGTTCTCCGGCGACTGCGTTGCTCGCCGTGCCCAGCCTGTGGGTAAGGTGACACCCCTAGGCGTTGCATGACGGAGATACGAAGCCCCAGCTTCGCTTTACGCGTTCCTTGTGAGATTGCGCTTTGCGCCTTTAGCCTTGATACCCTTTGGGGCTGGCTTCTTGGCCGGCGCTTTCTTGGCGGGATCCTTCGTGGCAGGCTTTAGCCCTAGCCCTATCGACTTTGCCAACTCCGATCGCTGTGCGGCATAGCTTGGCGCCACCATGGGGTAGTCGCGAGGCAAACCCCATTTCGTGCGGTACTGTTCGGGCGTCATCCCAAGCAAACCCAGATGGCGCTTCATTGACTTGAATTTGCGACCGTCTTCCAAACTTACGATGTAATCCGGAAAGATCGACTTCTTCGGGTTCACGGCCGGCGTCAGCGGCGGTAGCTCCGCGACCGCTGTCGGGCCCAATTTCGAAAGCGCGGCGTTGACCGAAGAAATAAGATCCGGCAGCCCAGCCACTGGCACGGCGTTATTTTGTACAAACGCGGCGACAATATCGACCGTCAGCTCAATCAGATCTGTGTTTCGTTCAATTTCATCGGTCAATTGTTCACTCCTGAATTGGCAGTGCGAACCTATTTTGAATTGTCGCTTTGCGCAATGTTGGTATGAGGCAGATCAATAGAACCGGCGGGCTAATCCTGCGGTAAAGGGTGTTCAGAGGTCGTCACGCTGTGCTATCATTGCATGGCCGGAACAACCGCGAAAATCGGGCATTCGCATCACCGCCTTGGTCAACCAGGGCTGACATCAACCAGCTTCCCCCTCGATCATCATTGAGAGATTGTCGTCCCAAGCGGATGGCATCGATTGGTTAGCCGTGTTGCGAGTGATGCAAAATGGCCTCTCCCGAAAAGCCCGTCATCGATTTCAGCTAGGCGAAATCGGATCTGATCAAGACCATCATTGGCGATTGGCCCATTGCCAACGCTTATCTCCCGGTGCCGCGTCTGTTCGATGAGGAAAGCGAGACCGAGGGCTCTGCCTAACCGCACAAATCCAGGTAGTCGCACAAAAGCGCCAATAACGCCCTCGTCCGTCGCGTACAACTGCCCTCAGTCGTTTCAGCGTGTCGCGTGACAGTGGCCACCCGCGACAACGAACGTGCTGGACGACAACGGACTGCGGCTGACGTTGATCTACTGATGACTCAAACCTGCGCCAATTATCGCCCAAGAAGTGACTTGGCGAACTCCTCGATGATTGGGCAAATCTCTGTCATCTTGTCGGACACGCCCTAAGAATTGCCGGCGTCCACGTAGGCCATAGTCGTTTCAAATCCATAGAGGGATTGCAGTTCGATCAGCCGGTCGTAACCGACGCTATGAATTTCCTTTTCAGCCAACCATGTTTTGGATGCCTGAACCATCGCAGGGTATTTCGGTGGATCGAAGTCAGCCTTAGTCGCATTGTCCCAATTGCAGTTATTGTTATCGATCGCGGCGAGCAATTTGATTTGTTCCGCAACGGCTTCTGAGGGCCGTCCCGGGCGAAGCATGCTCCAGTTTCCGGCATCGATGTAAAGCTGCTCACAGGCGCTCTCAGGCATGCCTAACCCGGTTTCCTGCCCTTGCTCAAATGAACCTAGTTTCTTGCCGACCTGATCGAACGCGAGGGATTGAAGCCGCCGAGCTTCATCCAGATAGAAACGGTCATTGTCGCAAACTCGGTTGCTGAGGATACGCCCAGCGATTATGTATTTCGCCATCTTGCCTGTCATGGGCTGATCGGCATACGCACCCGCGGCAAAGGTCGTGAGCGCTAGGGCGCAGACTACGGCGCGGGTGTGGATCATGGTCTGTGCCCCTGAATTCTCAGCATATAGCACCGCGCCGGCCGGAGAATGCAACACGGGCCGGCTATGATTCCTCGGGAAATCCTGCAGGGAAGCGGCATTCGGATGCCGCAAGTGACGGCAAACGCGGCACGCCCATTAACCACCTTCCAGGATAGAGCGGACCCCAAACGGCACGTTGGGGGTTTAAGTTGCATGGAAAATCACCAGCACCGATTCTACTGTCATATTGAACGCGACGGATCGTGGGGAGTTTGGGATTGCGTCGCCAATAGGCCGGCAAGGTTGGGCGGTGGCGACCTTCTCGGGTGCACTGCCCAAAGGGCTCAAGCTGCGGAACACGTCCTGACGAGAATTTACGACGGCGGACTTGATGCCGTCGCTATCCGCATTGCGGGAATTGTCAGTTCTGCAGGTTCGGCCTGATCGATCTCGCGTTGGCCGCCTATCACGAATTGTCGGTTTCGTACTAAGCAGAGTTCTGTACGATTCCAACCCTTTAACTTTGAACGTCCATGTTTTGTAATTTGCCGGCTGAGGGGACGCCGTGCATCGAATCGCATTTCAGTGTCAATCGCGCGCCACAAGGCGTATCTTCATTGAATCGTCTGCACGTTTTTACGGGCGCGGACGGCAGGGAGATTGGAAAGCTCTTGCCCCAAGTGGGATTGAGCTATGACCAATCTAGTGAATGATTCCTATAAAAACGAATTGCTGCGTCGGCTCAACTCCGATGACCTAGCGCTTTTGCAACCGCATCTTGAGCGATGTGCTCTAAATCTGAGAATGAATCTGGAGACGGCCGATTCTAATATCGAGACGGTCTATTTCCCGGAGGACGGCATTGCTTCCGTGGTGGCCACAGCGTCAGGAAAAGAAACAGAGGTTGGGCTCGTCGGCTTTGAGGGAATGACCGGTGGCGCGCTCGTGATGGGCGCTGACTATGCGGCGCATCAATGTTACGTACAATCGCCCGGTAGCGCTTACCGCATCGGAGCTGAGCCCTTCAAGGAGGCTCTTGCGAACAGCCCGACGCTGCGCCTCTTCCTCTTGCGCTATGTCCACTATTTCCACATCCAGACCAGCTATACGGCCCTGAGCAACGCACGATCGAACCTTGAAGAACGTTTGGCGCGATGGCTTTTGATGTGTGATGATCGGGTCCACGGCGAACGCCTTGCGATCACTCATGAGTTCCTGTCAATTATGCTCGGAGCAAGGCGCCCAGGAGTCACGGTTGGGTTGCAGGTGCTGGAAGGGCGGGGTCTCATTTATTCCCGACGGGGCGAAGTGGATATCCGAGACCGCAATGGTCTTAAAGCATCTGCAAATGGCACCTATGGGCAGCCGGAGGCACACTATGTTCGGCTGCTTGGAGAATGATGCTATAGGTCGTTATCTAATGGTCGCTCGGGCGACGCTACTTTTCCGTATCGCCTCGAATATCACTTCGGATACGCTCCAGACCTCTTCATATATCTCGTCGGGCTTGATTCCACCATCTCGTGCGGCGTCCATCATCTGGTCCGCAAGGTCGCTGGCCGCGATTGGGTCGCCGGTTGTGGTAACCGGCAGATGGCCCGCGATCCAATCGTCGATGAACATGCAGCCGCGAGCGCTCATTCGGCCACACCAGGATCATAGTGGACGATGGCATCGAGGATAGTGCGATAGAGGCTGTCCACCTCCTCGTCTATTTCTTCCCGTTTGATCCCCAAGGACCTGGCGTCGGCTATTAGCTTATGCGTGAGTTCATCAACGGCGATCACGTCGGCCTTGGTCGTCTCCGGAACGTTGTTCGTCATCCATCGATGGAGAAAGTTGATTCCGCGCGCGCTCATCTCGGCACAAGAGTCGGCGCGATATTAGGTTCCGCTAATTCTAGATAATTCTTGATGGTTGGCTCTGCCCGCTGTGAGACATGCGGGACTTGCCCCAAGTCATTTGACGAACGGCCAAAGCACAAGCCTCTGCTCGTTTTGGTGGAGCAGACTTTTGATGCCGAACGTTGTGGGCAGAACGGAGACTGCGGCCTCTCCGGGAGCCCTCAACCTGACATCCAAGATGCCAATAGCAGGGCGGCCAAGGATGACGCCAGAGCAGCGGCTGCAAGAAGCACCCCGGCGCTCTGCCAACCCGGCGGCGGCTGGTGTACCACCCTGTTGGGCGGCTGATTATCATTCATGGGCGGCAAAATTAAGCTCCTGGCGCTGGCACATGAAATAGAGAACCCGCCAACCACTGTAGCGGCTCGCGGGTCCTTTCAGCACAGGAAGAGACCTAGCTGTGCCGATTTCACGACTGAAACAACAATCATTTTATCCAGGTGTTCCGGCTAGATCCGGATGTCGGACCATTGCGTCACTGGGGGAGACTTTGGTCCCATCGTTGTTGAGACCGAAGCCCATATAGGGAACGTTTGGCGCAGAGCTGTGTTTGAGTGGCCCGCGCACAGAACGGTCAATTGCTTACTCAACCGGACAAATGAAGATGATGAACCTTGAAGACGAGACGTCCCAAGCGCTCGTGGCGCGTCTGGCTGATCTCCAGGCAAAAATGCGGGCGGCACGCATAACTGAGGCAGAAATGAAAACCTTCCAAAAGGTTGCAGCCATCATGGAAGACGGTCGCGGCCAGATTGCGGGCGACGACCTGATCGCTGCATCCTTCCTCGCCGAACCTGAGGCCCTGAATGGGTAGCTGCTATCGGGTGGCGCCAAGCTTCTGACGACGGGGGCGGTGGCGAGGGACGATCAGGCGCGGTCGTCACCGCGGCTTCAATAATATCCGCTCCTATTGCTGCGCCCGTGTCGGCTGGATGATCACCGCCGAAGTGGAGTTGTTGATAAGAAAATTGGCCGTCAGCCAAAAGCCGATAGCCATAAAAAACAGGACCGCGAAGGCGATGAACAAAACTCGCATGCGGCGGAATATACCACGCCAAAAATGATAAAGCCCGCCGGCCGGAGCCAGCGGGCTTTCCAAAACTGTAATTCGCTTGATTAGGTCCCGGAAGAAACCACAGATGAGCTGGGCGAAGCCGTTACCGACGACAGCCGCTCACGTTTCGTGAAAACGGGCTTCTGATAGGTCTTCTTCATCGACATTCCCCTTTGTCAATCCGCAATGTGCCACTCTTTGCCTTCGACCGGGCAGCGTGTCAATCGCTCGACAAAAAAGCCCGCCACCTCTCGGCAGCGGGCAAGGTCTGGAGTAACTGCATAGGTCAACGTGTGGCGGCGGGGTTGGTTGCGAGGCGCTACTCAGCCGTTGGGAACTAGCCCTGTGGAAACCGGGTATCACGCAGTTCTCAGTTTGAGACTGCATTAGGAATCACTCGGGTTGTGTTACTTAGGGTAACCAGAATCTCTGGTTGCATCAATAGTTTAGGTATGAAATCCGGCCAAATTGGGCCGAAAGGAAATCAGCCCAACCTCCCTCTCGTTGTTGAGAAAGAGCGAGAAATCGACGGCGTTATTATGGGCGTTCTTTCAGATGGGACGCCATACCTCAATCAACGCGGGCTAGCGGCTCTTTGTGATGTGCAGAACGCGCACATCGGCACAATCAGCAGTCAGTGGAACGACGTCGATCAAAAGCCCCGCATTCAGCGGATAAAGGCGATCCTTGAAAAAGTTGGCAAAGTCCCGGCAACTGCCCATATCGAGGTGACGCACCGGGGCGTGATCCATTACTGCTACCCGGCTGATGTCAGCCTTGCGATCATGGAATATTACGCCATCGATGCCGGGGTGAACGTCTCGGAAAAAGCCCGCGACAACTACCGCATTCTCGCGGGCTCCCGCCTTCGCGATATGATCTACAGCCAAGTTGGCTACGATCCGCGCCGGGGCAAGGACGTTTTTGCGAAATGGCATGAACGGCTGGCTTTGAACTACCAGTCAGCGCCGAAGGGGCATTTCCACGTCTTCAATGAGGCTCACACGGGGGAGCTGTAACTGAGTAGTGCTATGCCTCAAGCGATTGCCCTGGCGCGACCTTCAAAGCGATGAGCGAACGTACGGCTTTCGTCACCCGCCCCGCAGCACGCGCCAGATGTCGTGCCAATAGGCGGTAACAAGGGAGGCCAGGGCCGCCGCCGCCATGCCGGTAACGCCCAAAGCGCCGAGCCCCATCAGCTTCCACCGGGTCACCTCGGCAGTGACCGCTTTAACGCCCGTCATGTCGTCGTTGAGCGTGCTTACAGCGGTTTCCGTGGCCGCAACGCGGTCGACCAGTTCGTCGGTTTTGGCATACATCTTCGACCGGCTGGCGGCAGCGCGCTGTTCGGATTGCTCGTAGCTCAGGGCGACACGGGAATCGCTGTCCTTGATATCGCGTCGGATCTCCGTGATATCCCGCTGCATGTTCTGCGTGGCCTCCAAGAGCCCGCCGATCATCATTTCCAGGCTCTTGTTCGCCGAAGTGTTCGCCTGCTAGTTCAGTTCGGCCCGGCGCACGGCGCTGGCCTTGGTGTGGCGGTCGCACTCGGCGGCCGTGTAGAGCTTGACGGCGCACCCCGGCGCCATCGTGCGGTCGATCTTGTTCTGATCCTCGAAGGTCTTGCCCTTGGCCTCGGCGAGGCTGCTACCTATCGCCGCCCGGAGGGCTGGAACACCGCTCACGCCGGAAGTCCCACAACCCGCCAGCAGAATTGCAGTTGTCAAAATTCCGGCTGGCATCAATGCCTTTGCGGATCGCATCCTGATTGTCCTTCTCGATCTTGGCGCGGACCTCGTCGGCGCCCCAGTGCTTTATTAGTTCGTAGCCGCCCCACACCGCGCCCGAAGCGACGGCGATGGTCGCGGCT
>NZ_RZPH01000309.1:0-5839 GCF_004022825.1 Mesorhizobium sp. M7A.F.Ca.CA.004.04.2.1 | reverse complement strand
GTCGTCGACCATGCGCTCACCCGTTCGGTGCGTGATTGCGCGCTGCTGCTCGACCTCACCCATGGGTCCGATCCTCTGTCGCCCTATGCCGCGCCGCCGCCGAAAGGCACGTTCGCGGCCGCCGCGGCGCGCGACCCCGGCAAGCTCAGCCTGGCCGTGTACCGCAAATCCCCGCTTGGCCTGCCGATCTCGGACGAGACGCTCAAGGCGCTCGACAAGGCGGTGGCGCTTGCCCGCGAGGGCGGCCACACGGTCGAGGAGATCGACCTGCCCTTTATCGGCCGCGATTTCTTCGCCGATTTCTGCAGGACGGTTGCCTCCGCCGTCGCCGGCACGATGCGGGCCGAAGCGCTGCGCGTCGGCCGTTCCGTTACCGGTGACATCGAGCGGGCGACGCGGGTGCTCGCCCGCTTCGGCGAAATGGTGTCGGCCGGCGAGACCTATGCCGACCTGCAGCGGCTGCATGCCGCCTCGCGGCAGCTGATTTCGGAGACCGTGCAGTACGACGCCGTGCTGATGCCGGTCATTGCCCACCCGCCGCTCGCCTGCGGCGCCATGGATCCCAAAGGCGCCGACGAGCTCATCGAGAACCTGCTCGACAAGCTTCACCTGACACCCTTGCTGAAGCTGAAGCCGTTCTTCGGCCAATTGATGGACAAGAGCCTCTGGTTCACCCATTGGCCGGCGATCCAGAATGTCAGCGGCCAGCCGTCGATCGCGCTGCCGGTCCATGTCACTGACGCCGGCCTGCCGCTCGGCGTCCAGGCGGCCGGCCGTCCGGGCGACGAAGAGACGCTTTTGTCGCTCGCCGCGCAGATGGAGAAGATCTCGGGTTGGCTGGACCGCAGGGCGCCGCTGATGGTGCCGACACGATGACGAGGTCGTGAAGCGCTTGAATATGACAGCAAAGCCATTTGCGGGCGGCGCCAATTCCCGCTAAGACGCCGCCGTCCTTACCTGATGCATGTCGCCCAAAAGTGTCCAGGGGTTTTGGGACAACGACGTGCTTAAAATAAAAAGCCGGGAACCAAACCGATGACGGAAATAACCGCCACCGCCGAAATGCAGGCAGCCCTGTTGTCGCGGGCGCTGCCCTACATGCAGCGCTACGAACACAAGACGGTCGTGGTGAAATATGGCGGCCATGCCATGGGCGATATCGAACTCGGCAAGGCCTTCGCGCGCGACATCGCGCTGCTCAAGCAGTCCGGCGTCAACCCGATCGTCGTCCATGGCGGCGGCCCGCAGATCGGCGCCATGCTGGCCAAGATGGGCATCGAATCCAAGTTCGAGGGCGGCCTGCGCGTCACCGACCAGAAGACGGTCGAGATCGTCGAAATGGTGCTGGCCGGTTCGATCAACAAGGAGATCGTCGCGCTGATCAACGCCGAGGGCGAATGGGCGATCGGTCTCTGCGGCAAGGACGGCAACATGGTTTTCGCCGAAAAGGCTCGCAAGACCATGATCGATCCGGACTCCAACATCGAGCGCGTGCTCGATCTCGGCTTCGTCGGCGAGCCGGTCGAGGTCGACCGCACCTTGCTCGATCTTCTGGCACGCTCCGAAATGATCCCGGTGCTGGCGCCGGTGGCGCCAGGGCGCGACGGCCACACCTACAACATCAATGCCGACACCTTCGCCGGCGCCATTGCCGGCGCCTGCCAGGCGACGCGCCTGCTGTTCCTCACCGACGTGCCTGGTGTGCTCGACAAGAACAAGAAGCTGATCGACGAACTGACCGTGGCCGAGGCCAAGGCGCTGATCAAGGACGGCACGGTCTCGGGCGGCATGATCCCCAAGGTCGAGACCTGCATCGAAGCGATCGAACGCGGTGTCGAAGGCGTCGTCATCCTCAACGGCAAGACGCCGCATGCGGTGCTGTTGGAACTGTTCACCGAACATGGCGCCGGCACGCTGATCGTGCCCTGAGGGGCTCGTCAGCCGGCTAACTTTTTCGCCTCGGAATCTTCAATATTGCCGATGGTGGGAATGGCGAGCTTTCTGGCCGGCCGTGAAACCGTCATCGATTCCTCCTCGGCGTCCTGCGGCGCGCCCCAGAATTCAGCCAGCGTCGGGCCGTCTTTCACCCTGACGTCGCGGACCAGAAAACCCCAGACCTCGCGGAACCAGACGCGGCGGCCCATCTGTGTGTACCAGCGCATCGAATGCCGCTGCTCGGGATCCTTGTGTAACAGGATGCGGGCCAGCGCCTTCGGCCGTGATTGCACCGCCAGCTCGATCAGCTTGACGCTGAAGAACAGCATCCAGGGTTTCAGCCGCGTCATCTGCAGCACCTGGTGCTTGTAATCCCACAAGCGCGCATCCTGCTGGATCACCTTGCGATCCCGCGCGATGCGGAAGAACGGCGTCCAGCGATGCGGCGTCACATAGAGCGCCTGGATCTGGTCGGGGTCATAGGCGATGAGCTGGCGAAAGCCGCGCCACAGATCGCGGAACCCTTCGTCCTCGAAGCCGGCCACCCAGGTCGCCATCGACAGGATGCCGTTGAGGCGCAGCAGCCTTATCGCCTCGCGGTCGGATGATGTGCTGCCGCCCTTGCGGATCAATTGAAGCGTCTGCTCGTCGGTGTTTTCCATGCCGAGCAGCCAGCGGATGACGCCGGCCTTGCGGTAGAGATGCAGGGTGTCGGCATCGCGCACTATGTCGTCGGCACGGGTCGAACCGACGATCAGCACCGGCACGTTCTCGGCGATAAGGGCGTCGAGGAAGGCACGCCAGGCCTTCTTCGAGACCGTCGGATTCTCGTCGGCGAGATTGATCAGCTCGACGCCGTGCTCGCGGTGCAGCCAGGCGATCTCCCTGGCGAATTTCACCGGATCGCGATGCCGCCAGCGGGTCCAGAAGCCGCGCTGGCCGCAATAATTGCACAGATGCGGACAGCCGCGCGAAAACTGCATGACCACGGCCCGCTTGCCGCCCCAGTAACTGTACCGCGAGTGCTCAATCAGCTCCCAACCGACGCGGTAGGCGTCGAGGTCGGCAATGGTCATGGCCGCCTGTGTGGCGAAGGGGCGGCTGAGATCGTCGCGATAGGCGATGCCGGCCACGCTCGCCGGCGGCTGGTGCATTTCCAGCGCCTCGACCAGCGCCACGACGGTCGCCTCGCCCTCGCCGCGCACGATGAAGTCGAAAGCATCGGTAGCGGCCAGGATGTCGCGCCAATGATAGGTCGGGAAAACGCCGCCATAGACGATGATGGTCGCCGGCTCCCGCTGCTTGATCTGCTCAGCGATCAGCAAGGCGGTCGGGTGCGCCGAGGTCGAGCCGGAATGGCCGATCAGGACGAAGTCGGGGTGGTCCTCCAGTGCGTTGCGTACGACGTCATCGAGCGGCATCGGCCCAAACTCGGCGTCGACGAGCCGCACCTGATGGCCGGCATCGATCAGCGGTCCGCCGATCGCCAGCAGGCCGAGCGGCGGCAAATGATCGTCGGGCACGCGGCTGCCGATGGCGGTGTGCGGCGGATTGATCAGGACGATTTTCATGGCGGACCTCTTGGGCAGTTGGTCCGCGCAAGCTGGCCGGCGATGTGGACACGCGATTGGCCCGTTTCAGCAGTTTGCGTGCAGCTTTTCCCCAAGGAGTGCGAAGAGAGGCATTGTCATCGCCTGAGATGCCCGAGCGGCACATGGCCCGGCCCCTTGATGTTCTGCAGCACCAACTGCGTGTGGACGTCGCGCACGCCGTCGAGCCGCATCAGCCGGTGCATAACGAAGGCGTTGAGTTCGTCGACCGACGGCACCATGACATGCAGCAGAAAGTCATGGTCGCCAGTCATCGTCCAGCACGAGGACACCTCGTCCATGCGCTGCACGGCGGCGATGAAGCTTTCGGGCGAGCCGTCGCTGTGGCTGACCAGGCGCACCTGGATGAACACCTCGACCATCAGGCCGACCGCGCGGCGGCTGATCACCGCGGCAAATCCCTTGATGATGCCGGCCTCCTGCAGCGCCTCGAAGCGCCGCGCGCACGGCGTCGTCGACAGGCCGATCTCTTGCGCCAGTTCGGAAACCGGCTTGCGCCCGTCGCGCTGCAGGACATCGAGCATCTTGATCTCGAAATCGTCGAATTGAGGCACTTTCACTCCGATAGAGGGTTTTGTGAGTGGATGTTATCCCAAATATTCCGTTCGAGCCATCATCAAAACCGATTTGCCTCGGCAGATCGGGGTAGCCTTTTCGGCACGTCAGCCATTGATGATTTGCGAGGAGAAAAACCATGACGACGATGAGCGTTGCCGAATATGCCCGCGACTGCGCGGCGCAAGGATTGCGCGGCGACTATTCGGTCTGCCGCGCCGATTTCACCGTGTCCCAGGGCTACGATTACAGCGAAGAAGAGCAGGCGGTGTGGCGCACGCTGTGCGACCGCCAGACCAAATTGACGCGCAGGCTCGCCCACCATTCCTATCTCGACGGCGTCGAAAAACTTGGCCTGCTCGACCGTATTCCCGATTTCGACGAGGTCAGCGCCAAGCTGCGCAAATTGACCGGCTGGGAGATCGTCGCGGTGCCCGGTCTCATTCCCGCGGCCCCGTTTTTCGATCATCTCGCCGATCGCCGCTTCCCGGTCACCAACTGGCTGCGGACCAGGCAGGAGCTCGACTACATTGTCGAGCCCGACATGTTCCATGATTTCTTCGGCCACGTGCCGGCGCTGTCGCAACCGGTGTTCGCCGACTTCATGCAGATGTATGGCGAGAAGGCCGGCGACATCATCGCGCTGGGCGGCGACGAGATGATTTCCAGGCTCTACTGGTACACGGCCGAATACGGCTTGATGCAGGAGGCCGGCCAGCCGCTAAAGGCCTTTGGCGCCGGCCTGATGTCGTCGTTTACCGAGCTGCAGTTCGCGGTCGAAGGCAAGGACGCCCACCACGTGCCCTTCGACCTGGAAACGGTGATGCGCACCGGCTACGAGATCGACAAGTTCCAGCGCGCCTATTTCGTGCTGCCGTCCTTCGACGCCTTGCGCGATGCCTTCCAGACCGCCGATTTCGCGGCGATCGTCGCCCGACGCAAGGACCAGCCGGCGCTCGACCCGGCGACGCTCTAGGCAGCAGTTGCCCTGCAGCCGTCAGGCGGTGACCACCTTGCTCAGATGGTCGCCCAGCCGGCAGGCCAGCGCGGTGATCGTCGTCGTCGGGTTGCATTGGCCTGACGTGCAGAACACCGAGGAGCCGCCGACATAGAGATTGTCCATGCCGTGCACCTTGCAGTTGGCGTCGACCACACTTTTGGTGACGTCGGTGCCCATGCGCGTGCCGCCCATATGGTGATGGCCCGCCGTCTCGTCATTGGTCGGATAGTCCTGGCCGTTGCTGATCCAGTCGGCAATGCGCACGCGGCCGAGATTCTTCTCGATCAGCGTCTTGCCGAACAGTCTGAGCCCTTCGAGCAGGGTGCGATGTTCCAGTTCGGATTTCTTCCAGTGCAATTCGATGCGTGGCACGCCGGCATGGTCGACATTGGTCTTCGACAACTCGATCTGGTTGGAGGCCAGCGGCGCCTGTTCCCAGGCGACGTAGAGCTGCGCGGCGCAGCGCAGTCTCTGACTGAGCTTGGAGGACATCCACTCGGCCATGTCGGGTGCCGTGCAGGCGAGGTCGGCGATAAGGCTCTTGACGCCGGGATACGGCGTCTCGATCAGCCGGATGCCGAAATTCATGATCTGCAGCCGCTCCGTGGCGGCAAGTGTCGGCGAGAAGAAGGCCTCATTGACGGCGTCGACCTCGAACGCGTTATAGTCGGCCAGGATGGCATTGCCGCCCTCGAAGGTCGGATGCTCCATCCAGTAGCGGCCAAGCGCCGTCGCATTC
>NZ_RZPH01000308.1:0-5839 GCF_004022825.1 Mesorhizobium sp. M7A.F.Ca.CA.004.04.2.1 | reverse complement strand
CCGCCGGGCACCGCCGATGCGCGCGAGCGTCGCCGCGGCCAGGCCGACGAAACCGATGACGCCGACAGCGGCAACGACAAACGCGATCAGCGCGACGGCGGCCGCCAGTCCGGCGAAGCGATAGGCGCCGAGCGGCACGCCAAGACTGCGCGCGCCTTCATCGTCGAGGCCAAGCAAGGTCAGTGGCCGCACCATGAAGAAGATCGCAAGCGCAGCAGTGCCGATGCGCGGCAACAGCCACAGCGTCGTCGACCAGTCCTGCTGGCCGAGCGAACCGGCGCCCCAGATGAACAGGCTGGCCAGCCATTCATGCCGCAGCACAATGAGAGCGGCACCGATGGCGCCGGCATAAAGGCTGACCACAAGCCCCGCCAGCACCACCGAAAGCGGCGACAGGCCCTTGTGCCAGGACAGAGCGAAAACGGCGGCAAGGGCGACGAATGCGCCAGCCAGCGCCACCCATTCGCGCCCGAAGGCAAGCAGCGACGGTGACAGAAGCGTCGTCAGCGCCAGCGCCAGATAGGCACCGGCCGAGACGCCGACCGTTTCGGGCGAGGCAAGCGGGTTGCGCAGAACCTGCTGCAGGACGGTTCCGGCAAGCCCGAGCGCCGCACCGCACAGAAGGCTGACGGCAAGCCGAGGCAGGAAAGCATAGTGGACGAGCACCTGCCGCATGTCGGCGATGTCGGGGGCGGCGAGCGATTGGAGCCAGAGCGCCGATGGTAGCTGCACGGTGAGGTTTGAGACGGTTGCCGCTGACGCTGCCGCGAGCAGCACCGCGCAAAGCAGGATCGCGCCTACCGGCTGATTGCTGAAAAAGCTCCACGCGGAGGCCCGGCCGGCCGACGCATGCTTCCCCCCTTGGGCAATGGCCGCAGCATCCTCAGCCACGGGCGGCCTCCACAGTCATCGCAGACGCCAGGACCCGAGCAAAACGGGTGGCGGACGGAAGGGCGCCGAACATATGGACGGCGGGAAGACGCATGATCGAGCGGTTGCGCACGAAAGGCATGGCGTTCCAGACCGGACTTTCGGTCAGCGTGCCGCCCGCGCCCTCGGGCAAGGGTTCAAGATAGGCGAGGCGAGCGTCGCTGGATGTCGCCAGCCCGTCGATACCAATGGTCGAAAACCCCCAATAATTGGTCTCGGCCGTCCAGGCGTTGGCGAGCCCGATGCGATCGAACACCTCCTGAAACAGACTCTTCTTGCCGTAGACGCGCACATTGCGCGGGTCCATGAAGCTGACGACATAGATCGGCCGCGCCGAAAGCGGCGCCAGTTGCCGGCGAACTTCCGAAAAATACGCATCTGTCGCCGCGATCAGCGCCTCGCCTTCGCTTTCCTTGCCGACAAGCCCGGCAAGCTGGCGCGTCGCCTCGAGCGCGCGCTGATAGGGCTGCCCGGCCTCGGTATAGAGCCCGATCGTCGTCACCGGCGCCACGCGTTCGAGCAGCGGCTTGATGCCGTCGAGATACGGCATGGACAGGATGATGTCGGGCCTGAGTTGCTGCAGCAATTCGAGATTGGGTTCGAGCAGCGTTCCGACATCGGCGATCTCAGGCGGCAGCGGCGGTTCGACCACCCAGGTCTCCCAGATGTCGCGACCGGCAATGGCAACCGGGCTGACACCGAGCATGAGCAAGGTCTCGGCCAGGCCGTCATCCAGGCAGACGATGCGCAACGGTTTCGCCGTGGCAGATGGCGATGCAATTGCGGCAAAGGGCAGAACGAAAAGTCCCAGCGCGCCGCGCCGGGTGATCCGACCGCGGAGACGGTCGGCCCTGTGGGATTCAAGGGCTGCCATCATCGCGCAGCGCCTGTGCGGAAAGCCGGCTGGGCGTGGATTTCAGGCACGGGTTTTCTCCAAAACGACGCATTCAAAAATCTGGCTGCCGGCAGCCGATGGTCGGTTGACTATGAAACATGACTTCCATAGTCAACATTGAAGATGACTAACCGAGTCAACAAATTTAAATTGGCGCAAGGCGGACCGGTCCTGCGCGCATTGCGGGCAGTGAGGGTATCAAGATGGGGTTGAGTGCATATCGTGCGGCGCGGCGGCGAAGCCGGACCCGGAGCCTCGTGGTCGCATCGCTTTCGACCCTGCTTTGCACCCAGGTCCTTGCGCAGGAAGCCGCGACCGAGCTCAACCCGATCAATGTCGAGGGACAGAGCGACAGCCCGGTCGGACCGGATGACGGCTACATCGCCAAAAACACCACCACCGGCTCGAAAACCGACACGCCGCTGAAGGAAATTCCGCGCTCGATTTCGGTGGTGACCCGCAAGCAGCTCGACGATCGCCAGCCGGGGCAGCTTGAGGACGCCTTGTCCTATCTCGCCGGCGTCACCATCTCGCCATGGGGCGTCGACGATCGCTTCGACCAATGCCTGATTCGTGGGTTCGACCTCTGCACGTCGGCGATCTATCGCGACGGGCTGCCGCAGAAAGTGATCGATTTCTCAGGCTTCAAGATCGAGCCCTACGGGCTGGAGCGAATCGAAGTCTTGAAGGGGCCATCCTCGGTGCTCTACGGCGAGAACGAGGCTGGCGGCATGGTCAATGCCGTCACCAAGCGGCCGACTGACAAGCCGATCTATGACGGCTTCCTCAGCTATGGCAGCTTCAACACCGTCGAGGCCGGGCTGGATATAGGCGGCCCGATCGACGATGCCGGCGTGTGGTCCTACCGGCTGACCGGCCTGGTTCGCAACGGCGCGCTCGAAACCGACTATTCCCGCAACGACCGCATCTTCGTCGCGCCGGCGCTCAAGTGGCAGCCGGATGCGCAGACCTCGCTGACCGTCCTGGCCAACTACCAGTGGGACAGGCTGACGACGAATCAGTTTCTGCCGGCGCAGTATGGCAATCTGCCGCGCAATTTCTTCACCGGCTCGCCTGACTTCGACCGCTTCGATGCCAACCATGGTTCGATCGGCTACCAGTTCAGCCATGAGTTCGACGACCATTGGACGGTGCGGCAAAACCTGCGCTACTCGCAGCAGGAAACCGACTACCGGCAGCTCTATTTTGGCGAGTGGCTTGGCGGCCCATACATCGGCGCAGACGAACATACGGTGCAGCGCACGCTGTTCACCGTGGATGAGACGGCAAGGCTGTTCAACGTCGACAACCAGGCCGAGTACAAGGCTGACTTCGGCGTGGTCGAAAACAAGCTGCTGTTCGGTCTGGATTACAGCAGACAATCGGTCGACGGGCGCAACGGCTACGGGGCGGGTCCGCCGCTGGACACCCAGAACCCGGACTACTCGATCCCTGTCACGCCGCCGAGCCTCATCATTACGGATCGCGTGGAGACGATCGGCCAGGTCGGCCTCTATGCACAAAACCAGTCCAAGATCGCCGACCACTGGGTCCTGACAATCGGCGGCCGGCAGGCCTGGATCGACCACACCAATTTCAACCGACTCGACGGTGCAGGCAGCTACGATCAGAAGGACCATGCCTTCACCGGCAATATCGGCATCGGCTATCTCTTCGACAACGGCCTGACGCCCTACGCCAGCTATGCCGAATCCTTCACCACCAATATCGGCCCGACCCAGTCCGGAGACGCGCTGCTGCCGTCGTTGGGCAAGCAGTATGAAGTCGGCTTGAAATACGAGCCGACCTTCTTCCCCGGCTTCATCACCGCTTCGCTGTTCGACCTGCGCAAGACCAATGTGCCGACGGCAGCAGCCAATCCCGTCTACCAGGTCCAGACCGGAGAAGTCCGCCATCGCGGCCTGGAGATCGAGGCCAACGCAGATCTGGCTTCCGGCCTCAGCATGACGGCGGCCTACACCTATCTCGACGCGGAGATAACCAGCGATGCCGCCGCCGTCGTCGGTAACCGCCCGGCCAGGGTGCCGGAACACCAGGCATCGCTGTGGGCCAACTATGAGGTTGGCAGCGGCGTGCTCGAGGGCCTGAGTGTCGGCGCCGGCGTGCGCTATATCGGCGCCAGCTTCGGTGACAGTACGAACACGGTTAACGTGCCCGGCCACACGCTGGTCGACGCGGCACTGCGCTACAAGAAGAATGGCTGGCAGGCAGCGCTCAATGTCTCCAACCTGTTCGACAAGACCTACTATTCGACCTGCTATGAGGCCGGCAGCAATGCCGACCTCAGCTGCATCTATGGCGAAGGCCGCGTCATCAAGGGCAGCCTCAGCATGAAGTTCTGATGCATGCCGCTCGGCTGCCTCGGCTGGCAGTGATCTGGCATGCGGGATCTGAAGCGCGCCGCATGAACCTGTGATGACGCGCGTCCAGAGCCGCGATTCGACGCGGCCCTGTCCTCCGTCCGGATGGCGGCAAGACGATTCGCACCGTCACGGTGGGCGTGCGACGTCCCGCTCGCCGAAAATCGCTGCCCGCGAAGCGCAATCCACGTCCCGCATCATTTTTCCTCCACGAATGCATTCCAGGATGGATGGTCCCACGACCGCCTCCGGGCGGCGCGCTCTGGATTGGATTGCCTGAAAAAGGCAACGAATCAAAAAACCGGCGGCGGTCGTCGCCAGAAGGTGTAGAAGACCGTACCAAACGCATTGAAGGGAGTGCGATCGGGTTGCGCTCGGCAAGGCTTGATGGTTTGTTGCCGCTATACGGAGAATGAATGATGCGAGAGCCTGCCGGTCAAGACGAATACGGGTCGACGAACCCTTTCGATCCGGACGACCTGCCGACGTTGAACGCAATCGGCCCGAGCATGGGTAGCGGCAATGATTTCGAGAGATATGCCGTTGCCGTGATCATCGTGTTCGGTGCGCTGATCATTGGCGGGCTGATGGCCGCATCGATGGTCTTCGGGCACCGCAACGGCTTCCTCTTCGCGCTTGGCGGCGCCACGTCCGCCTGGATATCCGGAAACGCGCTGCTGCTCGACCGGCCGCGTATCTATGCGCTGTTCGTCGGCATTGCCGCCTTGATGCTGGTTGCGTCCACTCTCACGCTGGTCTTGTGACGGCCAAATCGGTGTGAGCCGATCCACTTGAGCAGCGGGCGATCAACCCGAATCGCCACGCTGCACCAGGTTTTTCCTCCGAGCTGTCAGTATCCGAGCGCCTCGCCAGAGGCCGCGCGGCTGTCGATGGCGCCGTTGTAGCGCGCGCCGCCGCCCTTCTCGATTTCCGCCAGGCTCTTGCCGCCGACCAGGATGCCGGCCGCCTGCCCCCAGGTCTGGTCAGCGAGATCGAGGTGATATCCCATGCCGGCCAGCAGCTTTTCTGTGTCCGGCGACAGGCCGAACGGCTCGACATAAACCTTGTCGGGCAGCCATTGATGGTGGATGCGAGGCGCGTCGATCGCCTCCTGGATGTTCATGCCGTGGTCGATGACATTGACGATCGCTTCCAGCGTGATCGTGATGATGCGCGAGCCACCCGGGCTGCCGATGACCATGAACGGTTTGCCGTCCTTGGCGACCACGGTCGGGCTCATCGACGACAGCGGCGTCTTCTTCGGCTGGATGGCGTTGGCCTCGCCCTGGACAAGGCCGTAGAGATTGGGCACGCCGGGTTTCTGGGTGAAATCGTCCATTTCGTTGTTGAGCAGGATGCCGGTGCCGTCGGCGACGACGCCGGCTCCGAAGGAGCCATTCAGCGTGTAGGTGACCGCGACCGCATTGCCTTCATCGTCGATGATCGAATAATGCGTCGTCTCCTTGCTCTCGCCAAAGCCCTTCGGCATCAGATCCTGCGACACGCCGGCCCGGAACGGGTCGATCTTGTCGCGGATATCCTTGGCATAGGCCTTATCAAGCAATTTCGAGACCGGATTGTCGACGAAATCGGGATCGCCGAGCGCGGAATTGCGGTCAACATAGGCATAGCG
>NZ_RZPH01000307.1:0-5840 GCF_004022825.1 Mesorhizobium sp. M7A.F.Ca.CA.004.04.2.1 | reverse complement strand
TGCACCTCTTCGCCGGTGGCCGAGCGCCCAACCCAAGGCGGGTCCGCGTTTTCCTGGCCGGGAAAGGCATCGAAGTTCCACAGGTGCCCATCGACATGGGGGCGCTGGAACACAGGCAACAGGCGGTCAGCTCGCGCAATCCCTTGCAGCGCCTGCCGGTGCTGGAACTCGACGACGGCACCGTCATCACGGAATCCGTCGCCATCTGCCGTTATTTCGAGGAACTGCATCCCGAACCGGCCCTGTTCGGGCGTGGCGCACTCGGCAAGGCGCAGGTCGAGATGTGGCAGAGGCGGATGGAATTCAATTTGCTCAGCTGCGTCACGCAGGCCTTCCGGCACACCCATCCGGCCATGAAGGAATGGGAAATCCCGCAGGTCTCCGAATGGGGCGAGGCCAACAAGCCGAAGGCCGTGGCGTTCCTCAGGCTGCTGGATGGAGAACTGGGCAGCCGGGAGTTCATCGCCGGTGACAGCTATTCGATCGCCGACATCACCGGCCTGATCGCTGTGGACTTCATGAAGCCGGCACGCATCAAGGTGCCGTATGATTGCGCGAATGTGTTGCGCTGGCATCAGGCCGTCTCCAGCCGGCCGAGCGCATCAGCCTGAGAATGACTGCCGAACTCGAAAACCTCGTCGCCAAGGTCCGCGCCTGTCGCATCTGCGTGGAAAATCCGGCCGGTAAGCCGTTGCCGCATGAGCCACGACCTGTGCTGCGCCCATCGTCCAGCGCCCGTATCCTGATCGCCAGCCAGGCGCCGGGGACCAAGGTGCATCTGTCGGGCATGCCGTTCACCGACGCCTCCGGCGATCGCTTGCGCAGTTGGCTTGGCGTGACGAGCGACGAATTCTACGACATCGAAAAATTCGCCATCGTGCCGATGGGTTTCTGCTTTCCCGGCCAGGATGCCAAGGGGGGAGACCTGCCGCCGAGGCGCGAATGCGCGGCGGCCTGGCGCGCGCCCTTGATGGCCTCGATGCCACGGATCGATCTGGTGCTGACAATCGGCATCTATGCGCAGTCCTGGCATATGGGTGCGGCGCGCCGGCCCTCCCTGACGGAAACGGTCATGGATTGGCGCTCCATCTGGGAGAATTCCGTCGGTCCGAAAGTGTTGCCGCTGCCGCATCCCTCGTGGCGCAACACCGGCTGGCTGAAGAAGAATCCATGGTTTGAAATGGATTTGCTGCCTTTTCTGCGTTCGGAAATCCGCTATCGCCTCGGCTGACCTTTCAGCAAGAAATCACTCGCTTTTTGCCCGATCAGCAGAATTCCTTTCTTGTGAAAGGCCTGTATAAGGCAGAGTATAGGCATTCTATTCCTTTGGGAGCACGATATGGATCGCCTCGATAGAAAAATCCTCCGCCTTTTGCAGGAGGACGCGACACTCGCGGTCGCCGACGTCGCCAAGAAAGTCGGGCTGTCGACAACACCTTGCTGGCGGCGCATCCAGAAGCTCGAGGAGGAGGGCGTCATCAAGCGGCGCGTTGCCATTCTCGACCATGAAAAGGTCAATGTGCGCGTCACCGTCTTCGTGTCGATCCGCACCAATTCGCACAGCCATGAATGGCTGCGGCGTTTCTCGGAAGTCATCCAGGAGTTTCCCGAGGTGGTCGAGTTCTACCGCATGAGCGGCGACGTCGACTATCTCCTGCGTGTCGTGGTGCCCGACATCGCCGCCTACGACGCCTTCTACAAGCGTCTGATCGCCAAGATCGAAATCCGTGACGTGTCGTCTTCCTTCGCCATGGAGCAGATCAAGTACACGACCGAAATCCCGCTCGACTACATGGTGCTGGACAAGGAATCGGGTGCCAACGCCGCCTGAGCTGCAGCAGGTTGTCCTGCTTAGTTCTTCTTTTTGTTGAGGAAACTCCAGGGAGAATTGACCGGCAGGGTGACGGTGTCCGGCACGCTGCCGACAGCGACCACATCTGCCTTGCGGACGCTGTAGCCAGACTGGATGACGCTGACGCCGTCGAGGATGAACAGCTGGCTCTTCTCCATGTCCGGCTTCAGCGCGCCGGTGACCGCGACAGGCTGATACGCCTCGGACATCTTGTAGGGACGAGCCGGCGTGACCAAGACAATCTGGTTGGGCGGGGGCGTCGGCATGTGGCTGCACGCACCCGTCCAGGGCACCAGCAGGAACTGATAGACAAGATCGCCATCGCGATCGACCGGCAATGCATAGCCGGCTAGCTGAATGCTTTTGTCCTGCAGGTTGAGGGACAGCGTCTCGCCGTGGTCGGGCAATTTTGCCGCGATCATCGGCAGCCCGACGTTTTCGGCGGCGGATTGCGTAGCCGGACGCAGATCCTTCCAGAATATGTGCGCGGTCTCGGCCGAGGCATCTGTGGCCGCGGACACAAACAATGCCGCTGCGAGCATTATGGTTGATTTCAGAGGATTGCTCATTGGCCCGCGTCCCTTTGAAGCTCAAGTAAAGACGCCGCTGTCAGCGACGTCAACGCTCCCGCCATCACATGTCGGCAGCCGCATCACATGTCGGCGAGATCCAGACATGCCGGAAAGCGGGTTTCCGCGCCGTCAGCCTTTCCTTGCGGCGATCCGCGCCAGCGTCTTGGCATTGGACAGCTCCCTTACCGCGTCCTTGCCGATCCAGCGCGCCGTCCTGTCGGTCGACTGCGCCAGCCGTTCGGCGACAGCCAGGGCAGCGCCGTGCATGTCCATCGATCGTTTGCCGATCGACCGAAGCGCCCAGTTCACGGCCTTCTTCACGAAATTGCGGCTGTCGTTCGCATGCGTTTCGATGATCGGCAGGAAGGAGAGGAAGGTCGCCCCTGGCTCCTTCTTCCGGTGGACGACGGACCAGGCCATCATGGCGAAGGCCGTGCGCCGAACGAACTCCCGCTCATCGGCCGCAAACTCGGCGATCAGTTCTTTCCAGGCGTCCGTATCGACAAAGAGATCCGAGACGCCGTCGACGATGTCCCAGGAGTCGAAACTAGCCGCCCATCGTCTTGCATCTTCAGCAGAAAACCGTTTCGAGTCAGCCGTGACGGAGGCGATGAACTGCGCCTCCATGATGCCGGTGTCCCATAGCTCGAAGGCGCGCTCGTGGTTGCGTTTGATCTTCCTGGCGATCTGCCGCTGCATGCCGTGCGTGATACCAAGTGCACGGTCGATCTTGATGCCGTAGCGCAACATGCCGAGGCGGTTCTCCTCCGATCCGATAGCGCGCAGATGGGCGACGATTTCTGCAGCACTGGATTGAGGCGAGAGCTCTGGCACCGCGGAACCTATTTTTCGAGACGGGCGAGCAGCGAGGACGTGTCCCAGCGCTTGCCGCCCATCGCCTGCACATCCTTGTAGAACTGGTCGACGAGTGCGGTGACCGGCAGTCTGGCGCCATTGCGGTCGGCCTCGGCCAGGCAGATGCCGAGATCCTTGCGCATCCAGTCGACGGCGAAGCCGAAATCATATTTGCCGGCGTTCATCGTCTTGTGGCGGTTCTCCATCTGCCAGGAGCCGGCGGCACCCTTGGAAATCACCTCTATCACCTTCTCGATGTCGAGCCCGGCCTTCTTGCCGAAATGGATGCCTTCGGCCAGGCCCTGGACGAGGCCGGCTATGGTGATCTGGTTGATCATCTTGGTGAGCTGGCCGGCACCGGCCGACCCCATCAAGCCGACCATGCGGGCAAAAGCGTCGATGACAGGCTTCGCTCTGTCGAAAGCGTCCTGCTCGCCGCCGACCATGACGGTCAGCACGCCGTTCTCGGCGCCGGCCTGGCCGCCCGAGACAGGCGCGTCGAGAAACGAAAAACCACCGACTTGCGCCGCCGCCGCCAACTCGCGAGCGACCTCGGCCGAGGCCGTGGTGTTGTCGATGAAGACCGAACCCTTCTTCATCGATTTGAAGGCGCCTTCCGGACCGGTCGTCACCGAACGCAAATCGTCGTCATTGCCGACACAGGAGAAGACAAAATCCTTGCCTTCGGCGGCCTGTGCTGGCGTCGCCGCAAGGCTACCGCCATGCTGGCCAACCCATTGCTCGGCCTTGGCCTTGGTGCGGTTGTAGACGGTGACGTCATGGCCGCCCTTGTTCTTCAAGTGCCCGGCCATCGGATAGCCCATCACGCCAAGACCGAGAAATGCAACAGATGCCATGAGCTTGCCCTTCAGAAACGGAATTTGCTGCGAGACGTCTAGGCTCTGCGCGCAATTCGTCAAGATGCGCAGGGCAGGATCGACTGGTGCAGCTGAATTTGAAAATAGTCAGCGTTTCAGGTGAACGGTGATCCGGCGCTCGATCCATTCGACGCCATGACGCAATATCTCGACCATCACCAGATAGACGAGCGCGACCCAGATATAGGCCTGGATGTCGAACGAGTTGGCGAAGGCGAGCTTGGCATTGCCCATCAGATCATAGACCGTGATGATGGCGACGATGGCGGAAGCCTTGACCATCAGGATCAGTTCGTTGCCATAGGGCCGCAAGGCGACGATCAAGGCTTGCGGCAGGATGATCTTGCGCAAGGTTTGCAGTTTGTGCAGGCCAAGCGATGCCGCCCCTTCCCATTGCCCTCTTGGCACGCTCTCGATGGCGCCGCGCAGGATTTCGGCCTGGTAGGCGGCGGTGTTGAGCGCAAACGCAAAGACGCCGCAATTGAACGCGTCCTTGAAAAAGTCCCAGAGGCCGATCGACTGGAGCTCGACCCTGAACGAGCCCAATCCGTAATAGACGAGATAGGTCTGGACCAGCAGCGGCGTGCCGCGGAAAAAATAGACGTAGCAATAGGCGAGGCCGGACAGGATCCGGTTCTTGGACATGCGCCCATAAGCGACGGGCACCGACAGAATCGCGCCGAGCACCATCGATATGGAAACCAGCGCGAGCGTAACCCCAAGCCCGCTCAAATAGGCGGGCGCATATTTGGCGAAGAACTCAGGGTTCCAGGCAAGAACCAGATAGCTGACGATGCCAATGCCGAACAAAATCCACAGGCAGACCAGCGCGTAACCGGCGATACGCCTGCGCGGCCAGCCGCGAGCCCGTGGCGGCGGACGTTCGACCATTGCGGCCGTGGCGCTCAACGCTGCGCCTCCTGCCGGCCAAGCGAGCGCAGAATAGCGCTGGTGGCGAAGGACGACAGGACGGCCAGGCCAAGAAAGACCAGCGAGGCGACACCGAAGAACAGGAAAGCATGCTTGGTGACGCGGGCGGCAATGCTAGCGTTACGCAGCGTCTCGGCCAGGCCGACGACCGACACCAGCGATGTGTCCTTGAGCAGGCTGAGCCAGCAGTTCTCCAGGCCGGGGAACGCGATGCGCAGCAGCTGCGGCACGATCACCTTGCGCATGGTCAGCCAGTTCGAAAGACCAATGGCATAGCCGCCTTCATACTGGCCTTTGGGAATGGCGCGGAAGGCGGAAAGAAAAACCTCGCTGGCATAGGACGAGAAGATCAGCGCAAGCACGATCATGCCGGCGACGAAGCTGTTGACGTCGATGGTGGTGTCCGGCCGGAAATACCTGACGAGATGCTGCAGCAGGATCGGCATGCCGAAGAAGAACAGGAAAAGCGTCACCAACTCCGGCAGGCCGCGAAAGACCGTGGTGTAGATGTTGGCGGCAAGGCGCAGCGAGGGTTCTTCGGACTGCTTGGCGAGGGCAATGAAAAAGCCGATCGTCAATCCGATGGGCAGCGTGGCAAGCGCAAGCGCAATGGTGATCAGTGCGCCATAGGCAATATCGTCAAGCCAGCCTTCGGGTCCCCAACTGAGAAGTGTCCATATGCTCTGGGCTGGCATTGGCCGGTCTTATCTCCACGGCATTCCTGAGACGAATAGAAAGACGGCGGGGAAATTC
>NZ_RZPH01000306.1:0-5860 GCF_004022825.1 Mesorhizobium sp. M7A.F.Ca.CA.004.04.2.1 | reverse complement strand
ACCGCCTCTTCGTTTCGCTGCTCGGCAGCGCCTTTATCCATCTCGCTTGGCTGGGTCTTGTCGGACCCAACCTGTGGTGGGCTCTCGCTCTCTCCGTAGTCTACGCCGTCGGCGTGTTCCGCTACGTATAGAGGGGGAAACTGTTGGAGCGACCGCGTGCCGACGACCGCTCCAGATCGCACTTGAAACTTGAAAAGTGGAGGAAACGAAATGCGAAGGCAATTTTTAACATCAACGACTGCGCTTGTCCTGCTCTGGGGAGCAGGCCAGGCCTATGCCGGAATGGACGAAGCCAAGACCTTCCTCGATACCGAAATCAAGGACTTGTCGACGCTCGATCGCGCCGGCCAGGAAGCCGAGCTGCAATGGTTCATCGATGCGGCGAAGCCTTTCGCCGGCATGGACATCAAGGTGGTCTCCGAGACCATCGATACGCATAGCTATGAGTCCAAGGTTCTGGCGCCCGCTTTCACCGCGATCACCGGCATCAAGATCACCCACGACCTGATCGGCGAAGGCGATGTCGTCGAAAAGCTGCAGACGCAGATGCAGTCGGGCGAGAATATCTATGACGCCTACGTCAACGACTCCGACCTGATCGGCACGCACTGGCGCTACCAGCAGGCGCGCAGCCTGACCAAGTGGATGGCGAATGAGGGCAAGGACGTCACCAACCCCAACCTCGACCTCGCCGACTTCATCGGCACCAAGTTCACGACCGCTCCGGACGGCGACCTCTACCAGCTGCCCGACCAGCAGTTCGCGAATCTCTACTGGTTCCGCTACGACTGGTTCAACGACGAGAAGAACAAGGCCGATTTCAAGGCCAAGTACGGCTACGACCTCGGCGTTCCGGTCAACTGGTCGGCCTATGAGGACATCGCCGAGTTCTTCACCGGCCGCGAGATCGACGGCAAGAAGGTCTATGGCCACATGGACTACGGCAAGAAGGACCCGTCGCTCGGCTGGCGGTTCACCGATGCCTGGCTGTCCATGGCCGGCAATGGCGACAAGGGCCTGCCGAACGGTCTTCCGGTCGACGAATGGGGCATCAAGGTCAACGAGAAGTCGCAGCCTGTCGGCTCGTGCGTCGCGCGCGGCGGCGACACCAATGGCCCGGCTTCCGTGTATTCGATCCAGAAGTACCTGGATTGGCTGAAGGCCTATGCGCCGCCGGAAGCCCAGGGCATGACGTTCGGCGAATCCGGCCCCGTCCCGTCGCAAGGCACGGTCGCGCAGCAGATGTTCACTTACACCGCCTTCACCGCCTCCTTCGTCAAGGACGGGCTGCCGGTCGTGAACGCGGACGGCACGCCGAAATGGCGCTTTGCTCCGTCGCCGCACGGCGTCTACTGGAAGGACGGCATGAAGCTCGGCTATCAGGACGTGGGTTCATGGACGCTTCTCAAGTCCACGCCTGATGATCGCGCCAAGGCCGCCTGGCTCTATGCGCAGTTCGTGGTGTCGAAGACGGTCGACGTGAAGAAGAGCCATGTCGGCCTGACGCTCATCCGCGAGTCGACGATCCAGGACAAGAGCTTCACGGAACGCGCTCCGAAGCTCGGCGGCCTGATCGAGTTCTACCGCTCGCCGGCCCGTGTTCAGTGGTCGCCGACCGGAACGAACGTTCCGGACTATCCGAAGCTGGCACAGCTCTGGTGGCAGGCGATCGGCGATGCGTCGTCGGGCGCCAAGACGGCGCAGGAGGCGATGGACTCGCTTTGCTCTGAGCAGGAAAAGGTCATGGAACGCCTGGAAAAGGCTGGCATCCAGGGCGACATCGGTCCGAAGATGGCCGAAGAGCATGACCTCGCCTACTGGAACGCCGACGCGGTCAAGAAGGGCAATCTCGCTCCTCAGCTGAAGATCGAGAACGAGAAGGAAAAGCCGATCACCATCAATTACGACGAACTGGTGAAGAGCTGGCAAAAGTAAGATTGTTCTAAGCGGGCGTCTGCGCCCGTGTGACATTGGGGGAGGCGGCATCTTGCCGTCTCCCCTGTTTGTGTAAAAGACTAAGCGGGGAGGCATAATGACCGGATATATCCTTGCCATCGACCAGGGCACGACTTCGACCCGGGCGATCCTGTTCGACGGCGAGATGAAGGTCGCCGGCAGTGGGCAAAACGAATTCGCCCAGCACTATCCGGCCTCCGGCTGGGTCGAGCACGATCCGGAAGATATCTGGGCGAGTGTGGTGTCGACCGTGAAGGCGGCGCTGAAGAAGGCCGGCCGGAATGCTTCCGACGTGGCGGCGCTCGGTATCACCAATCAGCGCGAAACAGTCGTCATCTGGGATAAGGCGACCGGCAAGCCGATCCACAATGCCATTGTCTGGCAGGACCGGCGCACCGCGCCGCTGTGCCAGAAACTCAAGAAGCAGGGCTTGGAGAAAAAGTTCACCCGCAAGACCGGCCTGCTGCTCGATCCCTATTTTTCCGGCACCAAGATCGCCTGGATGCTGGACAAGGTGAAAGGCGCGAGAAAACGCGCCGAGAAGGGCGAATTGCTCGCCGGCACCATCGACAGCTTTTTGATCTGGCGGCTGACCGGCGGCAAGGTCCACGCCACGGACGCCACCAACGCCTCGCGCACGCTGGTCTACAATATCGCTGAGAATGCCTGGGACGACGAGCTGCTGTCGATCCTCAACATCCCAATAGAAATACTTCCCGAGGTGAAAGACTGCGCCGATGACTATGGAATCACGGAGAAAAATCTCTTTGGCGCCGAGATAAGAATCCTCGGTGTCGCCGGCGACCAGCATGCGGCAACCATCGGCCAGGCCTGTTTCGAGCCGGGCATGATGAAATCCACCTACGGCACCGGCTGCTTTGCCCTGCTCAACACCGGGAGCGATCTTGTGCGTTCGAAGAACCGGCTCTTGACCACCATTGCCTACAGGCTGAACGGCAAGACGACCTACGCGCTGGAAGGCTCGATCTTTATTGCCGGTGCTGCGGTGCAATGGCTGCGCGATGGCATCAAGGTGATCGGCAAGGCCGAGCAGAGCGGCAAATTGGCTGATGAAGCCGATCCGACCCAAAACGTCTACCTGGTGCCGGCCTTCGTCGGGCTCGGCGCGCCGCATTGGGACGCCGAGGCACGCGGCGCCATTTTCGGACTGACGCGCAATTCTGGCCCGGCCGAGTTTGCCCGTGCCGCGCTCGAATCCGTTGCCTACCAGACGCGCGACCTGCTCGACGCCATGCGCAAGGACTGGAAGGGGGCTTCGGCCAAGACCGTGCTGCGGGTCGATGGCGGCATGGTGGCGTCGGACTGGACCATGCAGCGTCTGGCCGACATCCTCGATGCACCGGTCGACCGCCCGACCATTCTGGAGACGACGGCGTTGGGGGCGGCCTGGCTGGCCGGCTCGAAGGCGGGCGTGTGGCCGGATGCTAAGAAGTTTGCGAAAAGCTGGGCGCTGGAGCGGCGCTTCCAGCCGGACATGGATAGCTCCATACGCTCAGCCAAACTCGCGGGTTGGCGCGATGCTGTGCGACGGACGCTGAGTGTGCCATAACCGATTGTCTAATGGGGCGAGGGGAAATGAAGCCAGATTGGTATCCTGCTTGGCGCGACGAGGCTATCGAACAACTAAATGCCAAGAATGACCGCTTGGAGAGAGACTTCCAGCTCGGCCACTCGTCTCGCTACGACTATGACATCGAGACCAGAAGGCTTTTGTTTTCCAAGGGCGGAGAAATCAAAGTCACCGCAGAGGTCCAGATTGCCGGGTCCACGAGCGCTAAGTCGCAGAGTTGGCTCTGGGCCTGGGCAAATTCAAATTGGCCCGATGACGTTATGATCGACGCAAAGCGGGTTCGATCCTTCGGCGAGACAAATAGCATCGACGAACTGACCCAGTCTTACGTGACGGATGTCGATGACGACCTGGAAGTGCTTGGTTGGGAACTGAGCGCCGCGGCGGTTCGAATTTGCGACGCCCTTGGAGCATATCGCTCACCTTCGGAAGGCGATGCACGTTTTTACATCATCAAGGCCATCAGTTGGGCTGGCTGATGCCGGCTCCCATGCTTACTGAAAAGAGAAGACCCGCGACAGATTCTGGCACGGGTCTACTCGTCAGCTATTGGCACTCATTCACGAATCAGTAAGGCGAACGGCACTCCTTGCGAGGGCCGTAATTCGGCTGGAACGTGTTGTCCGAAGCACGGTAGCTGCGATAGCGGTCGTAGCACCACTGGACGTGGGCGTTGCCTCCGTAGACGCGGTTGTTCTCGTTGTTGATGATGGCACCGGTGATCAGCGCGCCAGTCGCGAACGCCGCGAGCGGGAACCAATAATCGCCGTGACGACGGTAGCCGGGGCGATATTCGCGATAGCCGCGATGGCCGTTCCAATACGCGCCGCGATTGCGGGAAAAATTGCGGTCACGCGAAAAACTGCGGTCACGCGAAAAATTGCGATTGTAGCGGTCCTTGCGCCACTCCCGGTACTGGACTGTCTGCACATCCGGCACCGCGACCTGGGATTGCGGCACATAGTTCGATTGGGCGTTAACCGACACGGCCTCCGCCGCAACGAATGTGGCGGAGAGAGTGGCCGCCAGAAGGCTCGTTGTGATTCTGTTCATTGGTTTTCTCCTCGATGGTTTTGGCGGACGTCCCTGTGCCGGGAAAACGAGCGGCGCATACAATTGTTCCCCAGACTGGATGCCGCTGTCGGGCAGAAATGCCAGTGTTCCCTTGGCTGTTCTCCCACCGGTGGCGCGGCTGGCAAGTGTCGCGACAGGCCGAAGCCACCCGTGTTTGCGAGCTCTCTTTTTCCGGTTGACCGGTCGAGGCACTCTCCCTATGTTCCGCGCAATTTCGAGGGCCGCCTTTCGCCCGCGGGAGCGCGTAGCTCAGCCGGTAGAGCAACTGACTTTTAATCAGTAGGTCATGGGTTCGAATCCCATCGCGCTCACCAAATCCACCCGATGAACTGTCACCCATCTCTCGGGAAGGGCACACCATAACGGGCGGGGAAGCCGTCAACGCTTCCAGAAATCGCGGTGCGGTGCGAGCAATTCGTCGGCGATTTCGGGGAAGGGGCCAAAGACCTCGATCTTTTTCTGGCCGGAGCCGAGGACGGTGCGCGAAGAGAGGCTCATCGTCGGATTCTCAGCGTGATCCCCGGTGAGCGCCAGCAGCTCGGTCTCCTCGATCCCGTAAACCAGCCGCCCGATATTGGCCCAATACATCGTGCCGGCGCACATGGCGCACGGCTCGAAGGTTGAGACCAGCGTGCATTGCCACAGGAACTCCGGCTCGTAGGCCGCCGCCGCGCGCCGGGCGAGCTCCGTCTCGGCATGGCGCACCGTGTCGAGATTGCCCTGCCGCATCAGCACGCGATCGTCCGGCCCGACCAGCACGCAACCGAAGGGATGGTGCCCATGCGCCGCCGTGTCGCGCGCGACGGCATCGGCGGACCGCAGGTGGGCGAGCATCTGATCGCGGGTCATGGCAAGATCCTGTCATGCCGACATCCACCGATGAGCGGCTGAGCGAGATTGGTGCCAACGGACGCGAGTGGCAAGAGCCAACTTTTGCTTGAGACCTTTGCCTCGGGATATCAGACCTTTGCCCTGCAATCGCCGGCCGGTCTTGGCGTCGAACAGATGAGCACAGGCGCGGCAAAGCGGAAAGCCGGCTGAAAAGGCCATCCTCGCCGAGCTTCTCGAAGGAGTTCGGCGGCGCGAAAATGCGAACAGCGTCAGACGGAAGGCTCCCCGAACACCAGCGAAACATTCCCTCCGGCATGGCGCTCGAGGCGGCCGGCGAGGTCGAGTTCCAGCAGCACCATGAACACCTGGGCCGGGTGCAGGCGGGTGTGGCGGGTGATCTCGTCGAAC
>NZ_RZPH01000305.1:0-5887 GCF_004022825.1 Mesorhizobium sp. M7A.F.Ca.CA.004.04.2.1 | reverse complement strand
TTTCAATGGATCCGGACGTGCGTTTCGCCGTCGCCAAGAAGATCGTCGAGCGCTGCGCCGATTTCGGCATTCCGGCGCATGACGTCGTCGTCGACCCGCTGGTGATGCCGATCGGCGCGCTGGGCGATGCCGGCCGCCAGGTCTTCGCGCTGCTGCGCCGCCTGCGTGAAGAGCTCAAGGTCAACACCACCTGTGGCCTGTCCAACATCTCGTTCGGCCTGCCGCATCGCCATGGCATCAACGCTGCCTTCATTCCGATGGTTATCGGCGCCGGCATGACCTCGGCGATCATGAACCCGGTGCGCCCGCAGGAAATGGAAGCCGTGCGCGGCGCGAATGTGCTGAACGGCACCGACGAGAACTGCACCAACTGGATCCGCACCTATAAGGATTACAAGCCGGCCGAAGGCGGCCAGGCCGTTGCCGCCCCGACGCAAGTCAATGCGCCGGGCGACGGCGCCGGCAATGGCGGCCGCCGCCGTGGCGGCCGTGAAGCCCGGATGGGCCGAGGATAAGCGCGCAATCGTGAACTCACCTGCCAACATCACCGACCCGCTCGTGCTGTTCATGCCGTCCGGCAAGCGCGGGCGTTTTCCTGTCGGCACGCCGGTGCTCGATGCCGCGCGCCAGCTAGGCGTCTATGTCGAAAGCGTCTGCGGCGGACGCGCCACTTGCGGACGCTGCCAGATCGAAGTGCAGGAAGGCAATTTCGCCAAGCACAAGATCACCTCCTCCAACGACCACATCACGCCCAAGGGCGCCAAGGAAGAGCGCTATGAGCGCGTCCGTGGCCTGCCCGAACGGCGCCGCCTCTCCTGCTCGGCGCAGATTCTCGGCGACCTCGTCATCGACGTGCCGCAGGACACGGTCATCAACGCGCAGACCATCCGCAAGGATGCCGACACCAGGGTGATCGCCCGCGATGCGGCGATCCGCATGTGCTATGTCGAGATCGAAGAACCCGACATGCACAAGCCGCTTGGCGATCTCGACCGGCTGAAGATCGCGCTGATGCACGATTGGGGCCTGAAAAGCCTTGATTTCGATTTTTATCTGCTGCCGCAGGTGCAAGGTATCCTGCGCAAGGGCAACTGGACCGCGACCGCCGCCATCTACAAGGATGCCGATTCGGAGACCGCGCGCGTCGTAGCACTTTGGCCCGGCCTCAAGAACGAGGCCTACGGTCTCGCCTGCGACATCGGCTCGACCACCATCGCCATGCATCTGGTGTCGCTGCTGTCGGGCCGCGTCGCCGCCTCCTCCGGCACCTCGAACCCGCAGATCCGCTTCGGCGAGGATCTGATGAGCCGCGTCTCCTATGTGATGATGAATCCTGACGGCCGCGAAGGCATGACGGTCGCCGTGCGTGAGGCAATCTCCGGGCTGGTCGACAAGGTCTGCGCCGAAGGCAATGTCCAGCGCAACGACATCCTGGACAGCGTCTTCGTCGGCAATCCGATCATGCACCATCTGTTCCTCGGCATCGATCCGACCGAGCTTGGCGGCGCGCCCTTTGCGCTGGCCGTTTCGGGCGCTGTGCACATCAAGGCATCCGACATCGGCCTGAAGCTCAACCAGGGCGCCAGGCTCTACATGCTGCCTTGCATCGCCGGCCATGTCGGAGCGGACGCGGCGGCGGTGACGCTGTCGGAAGGCCCGCATCGCCAGGACGAGATGATGCTGATCGTCGATGTCGGTACCAATGCCGAGATCGTACTCGGCAATCGCCAGCGTGTGGTTGCGGCCTCCTCGCCCACAGGCCCTGCCTTCGAGGGTGCCGAAATCTCCGGCGGCCAGCGCGCAGCACCGGGCGCCATCGAGCGTGTGCGCATCGATCCCGATACACTGGAACCAAAATACCGCGTCATCGGCTCTGAGCTGTGGTCCGACGAGCCGGGCTTCCTGGAAAGCGTCCAGGCAACCGGCGTCACCGGCATCTGCGGTTCCGGCATCATCGAAGTGGTGGCGGAGATGTATCTCGCCGGCATCATTTCCGAGGACGGCGTCATCGACGGCGGGCTTTCGGCCCGTTCGCCGCGCGTCACCGCCAACGGCCGCACCTTCTCCTACGTGCTGAAGGAAGGCTCTGCCGCATTGACGGAAGATGGGCCGAAGATCACCATCACCCAGACCGATGTGCGCGCCATTCAGCTTGCCAAGGCAGCGCTTTATGCCGGCACCAAGCTGTTGATGGAAAAGCAGAACACCGAGCATGTCGACCGCATCCATTTCGCCGGCGCCTTCGGCTCCTTCATCGATCCGAAATACGCCATGGTGCTCGGGCTGATCCCGGATTGCGACCTCGACAAGGTCTCGGCCGTCGGCAACGCCGCCGGTGCCGGCGCGCGCATGGCGCTGCTCAATCGCGGCTACCGCCGCGAGATCGAGGACACGGTCAGCAAGATCGAGAAGATCGAGACGGCCCTGGAACCGAAATTCCAGGAGCATTTCGTCTACGCCATGGCGCTGCCCAACAAGGTCGATCCGTTCCCGAAGCTGTCGGCAGCGGTGAAACTGCCGCCGCGCAAGACGGTCAGCGAGGACGGCGTTGCCGGCGACGCCGCTCCGCGACGGCGTTCGCGCGAAGGCCACGCCGCCAGGCGTGGACGGGAATAAGCGGCCGCGCCCAGGTCACGGCCTTTCCAAACTCATTTGCATGCAAATGTTTCCGGATCGCCTGATCCGGAAACCAAAAAGCTGTTTTCGTGAAATTCGCCAGATACATGGCAGGCGCATTCAACCGGCATCGAATGGCAGGCTGGAGATATCTTTCCAGCCGCCGCAACGCTCCGGAGGAGACAACGATGTCAATGCTCGAAAACCTCGGCCGCTATGGCACGGCCATCAAGAATGCTCACGACCGCAGCAAGGCGCGACGCCTGTTGAACAGCCTGCCGCCCGAAATCCAGAAGGATATCGGCTGGCCGGTATCGCCGCGATCCAGCGAAAAGGCCGCACTTATCAACACGATCTGGAGCGCCGCGCGCTGATGACCTTCGCCGACAAATGCAAATTGCTCGGCATGCGTCGGGGATCTCGCATGTCCCCGGCGACCACCAGCAACCGGCTGCGTGCCGCACTTCTACCACGTCGCTGAGCACCGCGGCGCGGATCACACCACCGTGTAGATACGGCGCAAATCTTGACATTTTCGGCCACGGCACGATCTTCGAAGATAGTGGGGGTTCTCTTAGTCGGCTTTGCCGAAGTTCGTGTATTCGCATGCCAAGTTTGAAAAGCCATGTCGTGTCTTTCGTCCTGCGGCACAGCCGCAAGCAGGCATTTGCCAGTCCGGAAAATTTGCAGCGCTGGATCGCGGCCGCGCGCAAGACCGAGAACCACCGCCCGCCCGCCTCGTTGCATCAGCGTCTCGACATCGAGATGCATACGGTCGATGGCTTCCCCGTCTACGAAATCGCACCCAGGACCGGCGAGCAGAAGCGGATTCTCTACTTGCACGGCGGTGCCTATGTCTTTGAAATCACACCCTATCATTGGCACCTGATCGCCGAGATGGCGGATCGGCTGGGCTACGGGATCACGGTGCCGATCTATCCAATCGCTCCCGAACACGATTTCCATGCCATGTTCGGAATGGTTGGCGATGTCTACCGGCAGATGCTCGCCGAGACGGAAGCCGAAGACATCGTCTTCATGGGCGATTCCGCCGGCGGCAATATGGCTGTGGTGCTGACCATGATGGTCGCCGAAGAAGGACTGCCCCTGCCGTCGCGGCATGTGCTCATTTCGCCGGGTCTCGACGTGTCGCTCACCAACCCCGCAGTGTTCGAGGCGGAACGCACCGACCCTTGGCTGGGCATAGCTGGCGGAAGGGAGGCGATTCGCCTGTACAGTGCCGGCATCGATCCCAGCGACTGGCACATCAGCCCGGTCTATGGAGATCTGTCAGTGCTGCCAAGAACGCTGCTTTTGACCGGCTCGCGCGATCTTTTGACTCCCGACAATCTGATCTTCGCCGAAAAAGCCCGCGCAGCCGGCGTTGAAATCGATCTTGTCTATGAGGAAGGCATGTTCCACGTCTGGCCGCTGATTGACATGCCGGAAGCCCGGCGCGCCCGCGAGCGCATCGTCGCCTTTCTCGGGGAGAGCCGGATCGTGCACGATACGAGAGTAAGGCCTGAACAGCGCCCCGCCGAAGCGGCGGAGTAGCTTTATACTATCGTCCTTACCAGCCGGTCAGAACTTGCCGGTTTCCCGGAAGACTTCGAAAGTCGCGCGGATGTGGTCGGCAACGGCCTTGACCGGGGCACTGGCATCCGGCGCCACCACCATCGCCAGATTGTAGGTCCCGATGTCGGGCATGCCGTCCTTCGGGCAGAGTTCGACCATGTCATTGCCGAGGAACGACTTCGGCAATGGCGCCACGGCGAGATCGGACATGATCGCGGCGCGCTGGCCGGCCGTGTGCGCGCTCATATAGGCGATGCGGTAATTGCGGCCCTCGCGGCCAAGCGCATCGAGCGCCCCGGCACGCCAGGCGCAGCCCTCTTCCCACAGCGACACCGGCAGCGGCTCGCGCAGATGCGCGCAGCCGCCCTTGGCACCGGCCCAGACGATCGGCTCGGTCAGCAGCACCTCGGCGCCGAGCGCGCTGGTCTTGTAGGAATTGGTCAGCAGCGTGATGTCGAGCGCCCGGTCGTCCATGCGCCGGCGCAGATTGCTGCTCTGGTCGATGGTGACGTCGACGGCGATCGACGGATGCGACTGCGCAAAACGCTTCAGCACATGCGGCAGCACGCGCTCACCGTAATCGTCCGGCGAGCCAAGCCGCACCACACCGACAATCTCGGGAATGATGAACTTCGACACCACCTCGCGATTGATGGACAGCAGTCGGCGGGCATAGCCGAGCAGCATCTCGCCATCCGTCGTCAGCGACACCGAGCGAGCGTCGCGCGCGAACACGGAGCGGCCGAGAATGTCCTCGAGCTTCTTGATCTGCATGGAAACGGCTGACGGCGTGCGGAACACGGCATTGGCGGCGGTGGTGAAGCTGCCGGTCTCGGCAATCGCCACGAACGTGCGCAAAACATCGAGATCGAGCAGCGGCAGCGGATGATTGAGCGGGGCGTTCATGGCAACCGACCTTCAATTTTTCTGATACAAAACATCATTCCATTTCGTTTGATTGAACATCAGATTGGGAGGATAGTCAACTCCATCGAAGCAGTAGCTGCCACAAGCAGCCATGAAACGACCTCGACACAGACCTGCATTCGACACGAAATGAAGTTGAAACAAACCCGCAGTAGCCAACTCGCTGTCTGGCACTCGCCAACCCAAAGGAGAAAGAGATGTCTATCCTGTCGTCCCTTGGTCGCATCGCGACCGAATTCAGCGCGGCGCGCGCCCGCTACCAGACTGAACGCGCTATCCGCTCCCTGCCGATCGAACTGCAGAAGGACATCGGCTGGCCTGAAGCTTCCGATACCAAGACCGGTACTCGCAACGGCGTCGGATCCTGGGCTGGAGCAAAGTAGATCGTGTGTACCATGTGCTGAAGGCCTGCCGCGCAAACCGCCCGGCAGGCCTTCTCTATTTTATTTGCACTCAAATGAATTTTTAGAGCCATGTTTCCAGCGCATGACGCATATGAGAAAGCCGCATAGCAGCCCTCTTTTCAATTAATCCCTTGTAAATAATCGTAAATTTTGGGCACCTTGCCCAAATCTGTCGCAACCGATGTCGCATTTCATATCAAGCGCTTCGCTTTTGCGATTTAGTTTCTGCTTACACAAGCCTATATCGGCGCCAGCAAACGAGCTGCCCCACTCCATCAAGCGAAGGCGACCCGTCTGAGCAACAAATGGAGATGATTATGAAGCTTTTTGCACGCCTCTTTGCCCGCCGCGAAATGAACCTGACC
>NZ_RZPH01000304.1:0-5891 GCF_004022825.1 Mesorhizobium sp. M7A.F.Ca.CA.004.04.2.1 | reverse complement strand
AGACAGGGCCGGCGCCGGCGTGCTCGAAGCCTATGGCGTGATGTTCACGGCGTCGCTGGGCGACAGCTATGCGATCACCGAAACGATGGTGCGTGCAACACCCATGATCTTCACCGGACTGGCGGTCGCGGTCGCCTTCCGGGCCAAATTCTGGAACATCGGCGCCGAGGGGCAATTGCTGGCCGGCGCGGTGGCCAGCTGCTTTGTCGGCGCCATTCCAATGCCGGGGCCGCTCGCCATGGTCTTGATGGCGGTCGCCGGTGCCGCGGCGGGAGCCGCAGTCGCGCTGGTGCCGGCGACGCTCAGAGTAAAATTCAAGGTCGACGATGTCGTCAGTTCGCTGCTGCTCAACTCGGTCATCTATTATGCGCTGATGGCGCTGATCGAAGGCCCGTGGAAGGACTCCTTCAGCGGCTATCCGATCTCGCCGCCGATCGAGGATTCGGCCAATTTCCCGGTGCTGCTCGAAGGCACAAGACTGCATCTCGGCGTCGTCGCGGCGCTGATCGCGGCGCCGCTGACCTGGTTCCTGATCGTGCGCACGACGCTCGGCTTCAGGATCAGGGTCACCGGCGAAAACCCGGAAGCCGCCAGATATGGCGGCATCCATGTCGAGCGGGTGCTGATCTCGACGGCGCTGCTGTCCGGCGCGCTGGCCGGGTTGGCCGGCGTCGGCGAGGTCGGCGGCGTGCATTTCCAGGTGATGAGCGACATCTCGCCGGGCTACGGCTATTCCGGCATCGTTGTTGCCATGCTGGCGCGGCTCAACCCGCTCGGCGTGGTGCCGGCGGCGATCTTCCTTGCCGCCGTGATGACCGGCGCCGAAGCGATGTCGCGGGCGACCGGCGTGCCGGCCTTCCTCAGCGACGTCATCCAGGGCACCGCATTGCTTTCCATGCTGGTGGCGCTGCTGTTCACCGCCTATCGCATCCGCCGCGTCGGGGTTGCCCGATGAGCGCGGTGTTCGAACAGATCTTCCAGGTCGGCTTCCTGGCCGCGATCATCCGCATCGCCACGCCGCTGGCTTTTGCAACGCTCGGCGAAATGTTCTCGGAGCGGGCTGGCGTGCTCAATCTCGGCATCGAAGGCATCATGCTGTTGTCGGCGATGACCGGCTTTACCGCCGCCAGTCTCAGCGGCAGCCTGTGGCTCGGCGTGCTGGCTGCGGTGCTGACCGGCATGCTGATGGGCGCGCTGCATGCGCTGTTCACTGTGGCGCTCGGCCTCAGCCAGCATGTCTGCGGCATCGGCGTGACGCTGTTCTCGTCGGGCCTCGCCTATTTCCTCTACCGGCTGATCTTCGGCCAGCAGTCGGTGCCGCCCAACATCAAGGGGTTTCAGACACTGCCGATCCCGCTCCTTTCGGACATCCCGGTGCTCGGGACGGCGGTGTTCAGCCAGTTCGCGCTGGTCTACATGGCGATCCTGGCCATTCCGCTGGCCGCCTTCGTGCTCTACCGCACGCCATGGGGCCTGTCGGTGCGTATGGTCGGCGAAAACCCGCGCGCCGCCGATTCGGCGGGGGTCAGCGTCATTGCCACGCGCTTCCAGGCAGTCATCCTCGGCGGTGCGCTGATGGGGCTGGCCGGCGCCTTTCTGTCGATGGCGCAGTTCAACGCCTTCACCTTCGGCGTCGTCTCGGGGCGTGGCTGGGTGGCGATCGCGCTGGTCGTGTTTGGCCGCTGGGATCCGTGGCGCTCGGCGGGGGCGGCGCTGCTGTTCGCCTTCGTCGATGCGCTGCAGTTGCGCATGCAGGCCAGCGGGCTCGGACACATCCCCTACGAGGCGTTCCTGATGCTGCCGTTCATCTTCACCATTGTCGCCATGGCGGTGATGTCGCGCAACGCGACGGCACCGTCGGCGCTGCTCAAGCCGTTTCGACGGGAAGAACGGTAGACGAGCAGGACTTGGTGCCTTTCCTCTCCCCCGATCGACGGGGTAGAGGAAGGGCGACAAGCTGTCCCTGGGACGAAGAACCTGTCCCTGGAAAGCCTCACATCGCCGTAAAACCATTGTCAACGAACAGATGCGTGCCGTTGACGAAGCTCGACTCGTCGCTGGCCAGGTAGAGCGCTGCCCTCGCCACCTCTTCCGGCTCGCCGATGCGGCCCTGCTGCGCGGCCAGTGCCGCGTCGGAGACGTCGACGCCGAGCCTGCCGAGGTCGGCGACCTCGCGCAGGCCGTGCGGTGTACGGATGAAGCCGGGGCAGACGGCGTTGCAGCGGATGTTGCGGTCGCGGAACTCGACGGCGATGGCGCGGGCGAACATGTGGCAGGCGCCCTTGGTGGTGTCGTAGAGCACTTCGTTGGGAGTCGCCGCCACCGCCGAGATCGACGAAGTACAGACGATCGAGCCGCCGCCGGCCGCAATCATGCCGGGCAAAACGGCGCGCGTCATCAGGAACATCGAGCGCACATTGACGGCATGCAGCCAGTCCCATTCCTGCACCGTGGTCTCCAGGAAGGGCTTTATCACGATGGTGCCGGCGTGGTTGAACAGCACGGTGACCGGTCCGAGTTTTTCGATAGCACCCTTCACGGCCGCTTCGACCTGTGCCTCGTCGGAGACGTCGGCGACAAAATGCTCGGCGAGATGGCCGCGCGCCCTGATTGTCGCTGCGGTTGCGGCGGCCGCCTCGCCGTTGCGGTCGATGATCGCCACCTTGGCGCCTTCGGCGGCGAACAGCTCCGAAGCCGCTCCACCCATTCCCGTCGCGCCCCCCGAAATGATGGCGACCTTGCCGGCCAGTCTTGTGCCCATTTTTCTGCCCCCTGTGTGGCGATTTCGCTTTGCTGGTGGGCGATGCTACCGCGCCGGCGCCGGGCGGCCAATCCACGAATTGAGCGCAGCGAAAGCAAGGTCATAGGTCCATTCGGACGCAGAAGCAAAAAACGGACGCTCCATATGGATCGGCCGTTAGAGTGCTCCCTCTAAGCAAGTGCCTACCAACTTCCAGCACCATAGGAGAAAATTATTCCATCTTTGGCCTAAAAATAGCAATCGACAAAGTCTACAAGTTTTATAGATTAACCGCCGAGACGGAGGTCGATATGTCCTATATCCAGAACGCCCAGACGGATCGCAGTGATCAGCGGTCGGCCAATGCCCAGGCCTTTCGCCCGGCCTATGCCGGGGCTTTCGCCTATCTCGTCTTTGCCCTTGCGTTCGTGTTCACCGGGGCCGTTGTGCTGGGCCTTATTCCCTGAGTCGTCAGATCGACCGGGCTTAGCTGCCCACCGCTTTCAGGCAATCGGAGTTGAATGAACCGAATCCTCGGCGTGCTTTCGCGCGCCCGACACCACGGAGGACATGGCAATGCCGATCGAGTTCACGCATATCCCCGGTAAGACCGCCGATGCCGCGGTTCCCTTTTTCTACGACTTTGCCGAGACCGCGACCAAGCTCGGGCTGATCGAGGATGGCGGCTTCCGCAAGATCGTCATCGACGATTCGGCCGGACTGCTGACCAACATGGATTTTGCGGCCCAGGTGCTCGATCGCACCTCGTCGCTGGAAGTCGTGCTCACCCATTGGGCGGGCGTGGTCGAACCGACCGTGGCGGCCCGCCAACTGGCGTCGATCGACAGGAAAAGCGGCGGGCGCCTGGCGCTGAGAATGATCAGCGAGCCGCTGAGCGACGCCGACGCCGAAACACGGCCGGTCGGGCACACCGTCATCTGGCAGCGCATCGACGAATATCTGGTGCTGCTGAAGCGGCTGTGGTCGAACGACCGGCCCTTCGACCACGAAGGAACGTTCTACAGCATCAAGGGCGGCTATGTGCCGCGCAAGGGACCGCACGGCGCCGACCTGGTCATCCGCATGGGCGGGCAGTCCGGAACGGCACTCAAAGTTGCCGGCCGGCATGCCGATGTCTTTGAATTGGCGCCCGGCTCGATCGACGAGATCCGGCAATTGATGGAGCGGGTGCGCCGCTCCGCCGCCGAACATGGTCGGGCCGGCAAGCTGCGCTTCGCGCTTCCGGTCGGGATTCACCAAGGTGCTTCCGCCTCCGGCCACAAGGCGGTCGATGTTGCCGGGCCACCAGCCCAGGCCGCCCTGTCGCTGCTTGCGTATGCAGCCCTTGGGATCGATGAATTCATGATTGTCGGCGTCGACACGCCACGCGAGATCGCAACGCTCGGCCGGGAAACGATCGCTCTGCTGCGCAATTCGCTGGCGCGTCGCGAACACGAGGCATTCCAGCCTGGGGCATATGCGTCTCGTGCAGGATTGGAGACGCGGGCAACGGGCTGAAGTTCTTCAGCCTTTTGTTGCCTCGGGCCTGTCGCCAAGCCGCGACAGGCCTTCAATGACAGCGCTCGAACCCGTTAGCGCGCCGAAGACGCCGTCTTCAACCGTCACCATGTGAAGGGCTGCTTCGTGCGCTTGTCTGTCGCCGCTGGCGCAGGCGTCCGAAATCGTCAGGCATTGGAAATTGCGGTCGCAGGCCTCACGCAGCGTGGTGTGGACGCAGACATCCGTGGTGCATCCGGAAAACAGCAGATGCGTGATGCCTTGCGCGCGCAGCACAAGTTCGAAATCCGTATAGGTGAAAGCGCTGTTGCAGGTCTTGTCGACGATGATGTCCTGCGGGGCGACGTCGATCTCCGGAACGATCTGGAATCCTGGACCAGAGCGCAGCAGGATTTCGGTGCCTTCGAGCCCAGCGCGCTTGCGGCGCCATGTCTCGTAGGGCGTCATGTCGGCCATGTCAGCCCGGTAGCCCTGCCTGGTGTGGATGACCCTGACACCGGCCTTGCGGGCGGCTGATATCAGCCGGCTCACGGTCGGCAGGATCGCCCTGAGCGGCGAGGGATCATATCCCTGCCTGGCGAAGTAGCCCGTCGTCGACAGGAAATCCTGCTGCAGGTCGATGACGATCAGCGCGGTGGTTTCGGCCATCAGCCTGCCGTCATAGGGAAAGTCGAAGGGCGTCGCCTTGATCATTTTTGGCTCCCGTTTTTCGATCGGCACTTGTTTGCTTGACGCAATTCCGAACGGAAACCGTTTCACACTTTCCCTGGAATTGCTCCAGCGGTTTCGTATCAGCGCGACGACACCAGATGCTGGGCGTCATGCAGGCGCCGATAGATGCCGCCGGCGCGGAGCAGTTCGCTGTGCGAACCCTGTTCGACGACGCCCGACTCCGAGACGACGACGATGCGGTCGGCGCCGCGGATCGTTGCCAGCCGGTGTGCGATGACCAGCGTGGTTCGGCCCTCGGCAAGTTCGGCCAACGACTTCTGGATTTCGCGCTCGGTCTCGGTGTCGAGCGCCGACGTCGCCTCGTCGAGGATAAGGATCGGCGGGTTCTTCAGGAACATGCGGGCGATCGCCAGCCGCTGCTTCTGGCCGCCGGACAATTTTACGCCGCGCTCGCCGATGATCGTGTCATAGCCGGCCGGCAGGCCCGATATCATGCCGTCGAGCTGCGCCCGCCGCGCGGCATCGGCGATAGCCTCGTCGGAGGCGCCGAGACGGCCATAGGCGATGTTTTCGCGGATCGAGCCCCCGAACAGGAACACATCCTGCTGGACGATGCCGATCTGGCCGCGCAGCGAAGCGAGCGTCATGTCCCTGATATCGATGCCGTCGATGCTGATCGCGCCGGCGCTGACCTCGTAGAAACGTGGCAGCAGCGAGCAGATGGTGGTCTTGCCGGCGCCGGACGGGCCGACGAAGGCGATGGTTTCGCCGGCGTGGATGGTGAGATCGATACCCCTGAGCACCGGCTTGCCGTCGCCATAGCCGAAGCTGACACCGCGATATTCGATGTCGCCCTTGAGGCCGCCCACAGTCACGGCACCTGGCCGGTCGGCAATGTCGGGTTCGGTGTCGAGTAGCTCGGTGTAGCGCCGGAAGCCGGCAATACCCTTGGGATAGGTCT
>NZ_RZPH01000303.1:0-5892 GCF_004022825.1 Mesorhizobium sp. M7A.F.Ca.CA.004.04.2.1 | reverse complement strand
GTCAGCAAACGTCTTGGCAATTTCAAGTTCAACCGTCAGTTCAACTGGATGATCACCCAATCCTGGGTGCAGTGATGGCCTGGGTGCAGTAACGAACCGCGGAGGGGCACGTCCGTGTCGAACGTAGCTGTCGCCGCGCCGCGCAAGACGCGAGGGCCCTGGGCCGTCGCGTTTGCGAAGCTGGCAAGGGACAGGGCTGCCATGGCGTCGCTGGCCGTGTTCCTCCTCATCGTCCTTGCCTGCCTCAGTGCGCCTCTTTATGCAAAATGGGCAGGCGTGGACCCCTTCGCCTCGACGCTCGACGCCGTCGTCCAGATCGACGGTGCCGACGTTCCGGTGATGGAACAGTCGACGGAAGGGCTAGGGCTTGGTTACACACCGCTCGGCCCGACCTGGCGGCTGGGCAATTATTTCCTCGGCGCCGACAGCCAGGGGCGCGATGTCATGGCCAGGATGCTCTATGGCGGGCTGAGCTCGTTGCTGATCTCCGGAGCAGCCACCATCTTCACCCTGATCCTGGGCACGGCGGCGGGATTGATCGCCGGCTATTTCGGCGGCGTCACCGACACGGTGCTGTCGCGCTTCCTCGACATACTGTGGGCGTTCCCCATCTATCTGCTGGCGATTTCGCTCTCCATCGTCACCATCGCGCATGGCATCACGATCGGACCGATCCAGATCGAGTCCGGCAGTTTGTGGCTGCCTGTCATCATCATCGGCATCGTCTACGTGCCCTACGTGGCCCGCCCAATACGCGGGCAGGTTCTGGCGCTGCGCAAGAGCGAGTTCGTGCTGGCCGCGATCAATCTGGGCGTGCCGGGGTGGCGCATCCTGTGGCGCGACATCCTGCCCAACGTCACCACCACGCTAATCGTCTTCGTGCCGCTGATGATGGCGCTGAACATGCTTACCGAATCAGCCCTTTCCTTCCTTTCGATCGGCGTGCAGCCGCCGGCCGCGAGCTGGGGCACCATCATCCAGGACGGACAGGCGCTGCTTTACACCAGGCCATTGGTGGCGCTGGTGCCGGGCCTGGCGATCGCGGTTTCCGTCATGGCGCTCAATGTCTTCGGCGACGGCCTGCGCGACGCGCTCGATCCGCGCTCCAAGGTTCGGCTGGGGCGCGACTGATGATCTACGCAATCCTGCGCCGGTTCGGCCAGATGCTGTTCGTGATGTTCGGCATCTCGGTCATCGTTTTCTTGATTTTCTTCGCAACGCCGGGCGCCGACCCGGCTGCGCGCATCGCCGGCCGCAATGCATCGCCCGAAGTGCTGGAGGCGGTACGCCACAGCTTCGGCTTCGACCGGCCGCTCTACGTGCAATATGTGACGATGATGGAGAAGATCTTCGTCACCGGCGATCTGACCTCCTTCGTCAATCGTGGCTGGAAGGTGGTGCCGGCGGTCATGGATTCGATCCCGGTCACGCTCTCGCTGGTGTTCGGAGCGGCGATCCTGTGGGTGGTCGTCTCCATCGTCATCGGCATCGCCGCCGCCGCCACGCGCGGCAGCTGGCTGGACAAGCTGCTGATGGCGCTAGGGCTGCTCGGCATTTCCATGCCGGTCTACTGGCTGGGCGAGGTGATGAACCTGATCACCCAGAGCCGCTACCACGACAGCTGGGCGTTCTCCTGGGTGCCGCCGCTCGGCTACAAGAATTTCTCCGACGATCCGAAGGGCTGGTTCCTGACCCTGGTCATTCCGTGGATCACACTGTCCATTCTCTATATCGGTATTTACGGGCGCGTGCTGCGCGCGGCAATCATCGAATCCCTGCAGGAAGACTATATCCGCACGGCCCGGGCCAAGGGGCTGTCGGAGACCCGCATCCTGCTGCGCCATGCCTTGCGCACGTCGCTCATCGCATTCGTCACTCTGTTCGGCCTGGACTTCGGTGCGCTGGTCGGAGGCTCAGCCCTGCTGACGGAGGTGGTGTTCGGGCTGCACGGCATCGGCAAGCTCACTTATGACGCTCTGCAGAATCTCGATCTGCCGATGATCATGGCGACGGTGATGTATGCGTCCATGTTCGTGGTTATCGCCAATGCGGTCGTCGATTTCGTCTACATCCTTCTCGATCCGCGCCTGAGGACATCATGATACTGTCGGTGCGCGACCTCAGAGTTTCCTTCCGCACAAATGATGGCCTGGTGCGGGCCATCGATGGCGTTTCCTTCGACCTTAAGGAGAGCGAAATCCTCGGCGTCGTCGGTGAGTCCGGTTCCGGCAAGACCGTGTCGCTGCTGGCCGTCATGGGTCTCATCACCGATCCCAACGCCACCATCGAAGGGTCGATCCGCTACAAAGGCCGCGAACTCGTGGGACTGCCCGCGCGCGAGCTCAGGCGGCTGCGCGGCAACGAGATCGCGATGATCTTCCAGGATCCGATGACGGCGCTGACGCCTGTCTACACGATCGGCTGGCAGATCGCCGAACAGATTCGCGCGCATCGCAACATCAGCAAGTCCAAGGCGATGGAGCGCGTGGAGGAACTGCTGGCCGAGGTGAATTTTCCCAACCCGCACGAGGCGATGTCGCGCTACCCGCACCAACTGTCCGGAGGCATGCGTCAACGGGCGGTGATCGCAATGGCTTTGTCCTGCAATCCGGCGCTTCTGGTGGCTGACGAACCGACCACGGCGCTCGACGTCACCGTACAGGCCGGCATTCTCGATCTGGTGCGCAAGCTGCGCGCGACGCACAAGTCGGCGGTCGTCTTCATCACACATGACATGGGCGTGGTCTCCGAACTCGCCGACCGGGTCATGGTCATGTATGCCGGCCGCGTGGTGGAGCGCGGCAGTCGCATGGAACTGTTTTCCGATCCACGACACCCCTATACGCGCGCGCTGCTGGGTTCGATCCCGCCGCTGACCGGCGAAAAACCACGGCGCTTGCCGGCCATTCCCGGTTCGCCGCCGTCAATGCTGCGATTGCCGCAGGGCTGTGCGTTCGGTCCGCGGTGCCCGGTTCACTACGAGCCCTGCCAGGCCGGCAAGCCCGACCTCGGGAGCGGCACCCATGCCGCGGCATGCTTCAGGGTGGCACAGGCATGAGCGGACCGATGATCGACAAGAACCGCCCAATCCTCGAGACGCGTTCGCTGGGCAAGCGCTTTTCCATCGGCAGCCGTTTCTCCGCCGAAGGCAAGCGAACCGTTCATGCGGTCGACAATGTTTCCCTGACCGTGTGGCGCGGCGAGACGGTCGGGCTGGTCGGCGAATCCGGATGCGGCAAGTCCACGCTGGCGCGTTGCCTGGTGAGGCTCTACGACATATCGGACGGCGAGCTTCTGTTCGAAGGCAACGACATAACCTCCAAGTCGCTGTCCGAACTCAGGCCGCTGCGGCGCCGCCTGCAAATGGTTTTCCAGGACCCGTCGGCGTCGCTCAATCCGCGCCGGCGCGTCGGCGACCTGGTGGCCGAGCCGCTGCGCATCCATGGCAGGCTCTCGTCGAGCGAGATCACCAAACGCGTGGCGGAACTGTTCGACCTTGTCGGCTTGCTGCCGGATCACGTCATGCGGTTTCCGCACGAATTTTCCGGCGGACAACGCCAGCGCGTCGGCATCGCGCGGGCTATTGCCCTGAACCCGGACCTCGTGGTCCTGGACGAACCCGTCTCCGCGCTCGACGTGTCGGTGCAGGCACAAATCGTCAACCTGCTTGCCGATCTGCAGGAGAAGCTCAATCTCACGTACATCTTCATCGCCCACGACCTGTCGGTGGTGCGCCAGGTGTCGACCCGCATAGCGGTCATGTATCTCGGCTCGATCGTCGAAGAAGGGCCGGCGGAAGACGTGTTTGCAGCACCGGCCCATCCCTATAGCCAGGCGCTGATTTCGGCGGTTCCCGTCGTGGAGACGACGCCGGGTGGGACGCGCAAGCGCATCATCCTCACCGGCGACGTACCGAGCCCTCTGAACCCTCCAACGGGCTGCCGTTTCCATCCCCGATGCCCAATCGCGGCGGAGCGCTGCCGTTCGGAGCGGCCACAGTTACGGGAATACCGACCCGGTCGCAAAGTCGCCTGCCACTTCCCGACAATGTAGGCGACACTCACCACCGCACGGGTGATCGCCTTCGCCTGACAGATTTCTAAAAGACTCCATTCTTTATCTGGAACCAACCGGCTGTTGGCGCGTTTGGTGGGGTTCGATCGAGCGCATTGCGGTCGACCGGGAGGAAACGATGGATCAATTGCATTTCTTTTCGCCCGTGCGGATTTCGCGCGGGCAGGGACACCCTGCGGAAGAAATCGATAGTGTTGCCGAAGCCATGATGTTCTTGCGGAAGTGGCCGACGGGACGGCGCGGTCCGGTTTATCAGTGCGCGCTGAATTGTTGCTCGGCCGCCTTGTCGGGCCAGATGTCGGCCGAGGAAGCAAGGAAAGCGTTCACCGGCTTTGCCCGCATCACGCGCCTTCTCGATGACGACATGGCGTTGCCGGTGCCCGGCGAAGGCGAGGCAAGGGTGCACGCGTTGCGGCGATAGGCTGTTGTCCTGACGGACCTACAAGGTCTCGCGCTGCAGCGGGGCGGGTCTTGTTGTGCAATGCGCTCGGTCTGGCGGGTCGAAAGTTCGTCTTGCGTGGCACACTTTCACAGCGGACGCTCGTCGTTCATGCTTACTTCAGTCACGAGCTTGCGGCGAAGCGCCATCGTGTAGTCGTCTGGCCCCTTCGGCGTCATGACGAAGGCCTGGGAACCGCCAATGACCGATCTGGCAAAATAGGATGCCAGAGGTTCGTCGGGATTCTCATCCTCCGTCGGGATGGCGATGGCATTGATCGTATATCCCTTGGCTATGGCGTTCGACCTGCTCGGCTGGACGGGAAGCCCGTCGTTGTTCTCGCCATTGGAGGAGATATCGATGACTTTCTTGGCCGCCTTTCCCGGAAACTGGTCGAGCAGGAGACTGCCGATGTCGATAGCCGAGGAAACGGATGTTCCGCCTCGCCCTCTGCGGATGAAGCCGGTATCGCCTTTCCTGCTGATCACCGCAGCCGCCGCTTTGGCATCTTCCAGTCCGCAGATGCTTGTCCACGGCAGCACGACGCGTGCGTGTCCGGGGCTCGACCATTCAAAATAGGCAACGCCGATGCAGCCGACATAATTCCGGCTGATGGCGGCGATGATCTCTGGCGAGGTGAGTGCCGCGGCATGTCCCTCGCGTTGCATATCGGCGATCTTCGGATCGATCGACGACGAGAAATCGACCGCGAACACGATAGCGACGTCAACGTTCGCGGCATGGGCAGAGATCGCCCAAAACATCGAAACTGCAAGTATCCCTGTCACTCTCGAGATTGAACCGGCCGACGTCAGAATGCCCCAACCTGTCGCCCGCACCCGTTCGCGAAAGGATAGGGGGCCGGCGTCCTGATGATATACACTGCCAAACATGTCATTCTCCATCTCGACATCCGGTCGTTTCAAAAAGCGGGCTCAACATGTGGAAATCTGGCGGATCGCCTTGGTACCCACGCCGAACAGCAGCAGATCGGCCTTGGTCCACAAGAGATAACAGCCGAGCAAGGTCAGTGGCATGGCGAGGGCCGCGAAGGAGCCGCCCGACCAGACCTCAGGCAAAGCACGGCCGAGGGCCACTGTCGTCGCCAGCATTGCAGGCAACCGGCTGGCGAGCACCGCACTGCGGAACGGATCGGGCCAAGCGGCCGGCCACATCGGAATTGGCGTGCCGGGCCTGTGGAAGGTGCTGCCGAATTTGCCGAGCGCATGCAGCAGGCCGGAGGTCGCCGCAAGCAATGGATCGCCGAGCAGCAACAGGGCAATGCCGAGCCCGATCGCACCCAGGCCCGACAGGAAGTCGCCTAGACGGTTGAGGGCGGGATCGGGAGCATCCGGCCTTGCCCAGGCCCGGTGATAGGC
>NZ_RZPH01000302.1:1273-5892 GCF_004022825.1 Mesorhizobium sp. M7A.F.Ca.CA.004.04.2.1 | reverse complement strand
CTGTCAGGATGAGCGCGCGAGCGATATGACGCGTCATCGGTGTCTATGCGACGGAATCATGAAAGGCGAGATTGCCCGGTCGTTGCGTGCGCCTTAGCGAAGCTTCATGAAGGGTTCCTGCACGAGGCCGCGTCATGCTCACTGATAGCCAGTACATTCTCGAACGCATCAGCCAAGGCTGCGTGACGCTCTCCGATGGCGAGTTCGTCATCGACAGGCTGGTTAAGTATTTCGGCAATGGGAGGATCCGCTGGCATGTCGAATTCCGTGGGCATCGCATCGAGCTGACGACAGGCCAGCTCAAGAAGCAGCCGACCTTCCGCAGGAAGATACTCGAACAGGCTGGGGTGCTGCCGCCCCAGCGTGCCGGGACCGACTACAGGCGATGGGCACTCGATTTGAGGAAGAATGCCATCGAGCTTCCGTGGCGGGACAGGCCGGTGGACGTCGGCTTCGCCATCGACAGGCTCGCCAGCCACGGCGACGGGCGCTGGACGGTCGAATACCAGGGCAAGGCCATCAAATTCACGACGACAAAACTCCGCAGGCAGGTGAGTTTCCGCAAACGCATGCTGGCCAAGGCCAAGGTGTTGCCGCCTCAGTTGGACCCGGCTGCCTATCGCAAGTGGATGGACTGGCTCATTCAAAACGCCGCCGAGGCCGACCCGCAGACCGGCGATGCCTTGGTGAGCGAGAAAAGCTGGCTTGACGACCTGCCTGAGCTGGCCGGCTGGCAAAATGAAACACCGCCTCCAGAGACCAGCTAAGAGCGGCGACAGTATCCAAATGCAAGCAGCGATGGCACTCGTTGCGTTTGCCATGCCTGCCAGTTTCGGCACACATTGATGGCGAAGGTAGTCTGACCAGAGCTGGCTCGCTGGCAATCAGAATTGAAATGAGACCACATGGACCGCTTCGACCTCGGCACCTACCGCCGTCCCATCTCCACTCGTTCTTCAGAAACCCAGCGTTGGTTCGATGTTGGCCTCAACTGGTGCTACGGCTTCAACCATGAGGAAGGCATCAAGTGTTTTGAGAAGGCGCTCGAAACAGATCCTAAATGTCCGATGGTGCATTGGGGCATCGCCTATGCCGCCGGACCTTTCTACAATCTGACCTGGAAAGAACATGGCGAGGCCGAGGCCGACAGCGCGACCAAGCGCTGCTTCGAGCATGTCCAGCTGGCCCGGGCCAATGCGGCTTCCGCCAACGAGATCGAGAAGCGGCTGATCGAGGCGCTGGCCGCCCGCTTTCAGAAGCCATACCGGGTGAGCCCAGAGGAATTCGAACGGTGGGATGATAGCTATGCCGCCGCGATGCGGCTTGTGTATCGGGACTGTCCCGACGACCATGATGTGATGGCACTGCTGGTCGAAGCGCTGATGATGCGCACGGTGCGGCGGCTGTGGAACCTCAAGACCGGCGCGCCGGCGCCGAATTCCGATGTCGTCGAGGCGCTCGACGTCTGCGAACGGTCGGTCCGGCTTGCCGATGAGGCCGGCGCAGCACAGCATCCGGCGATCGTCCACCTGCACATCCATCTGCTGGAAATGTCCACCATGCCGGAGCGCGGCATGCGGTCAGCGGATCTGCTCGGCGAAATGTGCCCCGATGCCGGGCACATGAACCACATGCCGGGGCACATCTATGTGCTGTGCGGCGAGTATGAGAAAGCCAAACGCGCCAGCGAAAAGGCGGTACGCGCCAACGACCTCTATCTCGCCTATGCGGACGAGCCGACCTACTATTTGCTCGGCTGCTGCCACGATCTGCACCTGATGATGTTCACCTGCATGTTGTCGGGCCAGTACCAGCCTGCACTGTGGGCCGCCGATCGAGTGCGCAGCCTGGTCGCGCGCGACGTGGTCGCCATCCCCGGCCGGCCCAAGCTCACGCAGACGGTGGAAGGCTACCATGCGATGAAATCGCATGTGCAAGTGCGCTTCGGCCGCTGGCAGGAGATCATCGACGAACCGGCGACCGCGGAGCCAGGCCTCTATGTGCTGACGGCGGCCATGCAGCACTACGCCAAGGGTGTGGCGCATGCGACGCTTGGGAATTTCGCTGAAGCCGAGCGCGAGCGCGAAGTGTTCCATCGGCATCTGAAAGGCATTGCGCCCGAGCGGCGCTTCCTCAGCAACCCGGCGCAGGCTTCGCTGGCTGTCGGTGTCGCCCTGCTCGACGGCGAGCTGGCGTACCATCAGGGCCGGCATGACGAGGCCTATGGCCATTTGCGGCAGGCGGTCGAGCTTGACGACAATTTGTCCTACACCGAACCGTGGGCCTGGATGCACCCGCCGCGCCATGCGCTGGCGGCGCTGCTTCTCGACCAGGGCCACGCGCAGGAAGCAGAACAGGTCTATCGCGACGATTTGGGCCTGAGCGGCACGGTGCAGCGCTGCGCCCAGCACCCGAACAATGTCTGGGCACTGCACGGGCTGGTGGAATGCCTGAATCGGCGCGGCGAGACTGATGAATTGCCGATATTGCAGACAAGCCTTGCCGCGGCGCTGGCCAGGGCGGATGTGCCGATCACCTCGTCCTGCCTGTGCAGGACGAGCGCGCAGCAAGGCTGCTGTCACTGACGCGAAGTCAGCCTGCCGCCATTGTTGCGGCCGATCGGCTCGCCAAACAAATTGTCGGCCGATCATCGTTGGCGGTGGAAACCTCGCCGCCCGGTCGTGTCACCTGCCGATCAGCCCAGGCTCCACGCTTTGTCTCGTACCACGCCTTCCTCGATCAGCACCGAGCAGTCTATCTCATCGTGAAGTTGGGCGTTTGGGTCGGACAAAAGCCAGGAAGCATAGGACCGAAGCTGCTTGAGCCTGGCTGTTTTCTCAAGCCGGGCCTGGCGCTCATCCTCGGCTGCCGGTCTTCTGTCCTTCTGGGCAGGAAATTGCATGCTGGCTCTCCTCGGTCACCGAGCTGCGCTTCGATTGAAGCCAACACATGCGCTGGCGAGAGTCGCCATCCATCTGGATGATGGCGGACCCTTATCAACAATGCACCCGCGCCACCGCCGGGTGCTCCCTGGTCCGGGTTCGCTGCGGCGCATCGGCACTCGGCAGTCGGACGCAGCCAGGGGAATGGAACCAGATCGGCCGTGCGACGTCATAGAAGCAGGTGCTCATACAGGAGTGTGACCTCCATGATCAGGCTCGTTCTTGCCGCTGCCGCCATGCTCGTCATGGCATGGGACGCAACGGCGGCGGCAAAACTGGACGCGGCCACTGTCAACAACGCCCAATTTGACGGCAGCGAAGCGAAAGGCGTCAGTGCGACCGTGCTGAAGGCGCAAATCCTCCTGGATCGTGCACGCTTCTCGCCAGGCCTGATCGACGGCCGCCAAGCGGAGAACTTCAGCCGGGCAGTCGGTGCGTTTCAAGCGGCCAACGGACTGCCTGCCGACGGCAAGCTTAACCGCGAGACATGGGACAAGCTGGTCGCGAGCTCCTCGCGCCCGGCGCTTGAGACCTACGAGTTGACGCGCAAGGATGTGCGTGGACCGTTCACCAGGCGAATTCCGGCGCGCATGGAGAGGATGGCCCGCCTGCCCCGGCTCGCCTATCACAATGCCCTGGAAAAGATGGCGGAGCGCTTCCACAGCAGCGAGGAACTGCTTGAACGGCTCAATCCCGGCATCGGCTTCAGGAAGGCGGGGCAAAAGCTGCTGGTGCCAGCTGTAACCCGAGGTGATCCGCCGCAAGACATTGGGAACGTCGAGGTCGACAAGAGCGCTCGCCAGGTTCGCGTGCTCGACCCTTCCGGCAAAGCGCTTGCGACGTACCCCGCCTCGATCGGGAGCCAGGAGAAGCCCGCGCCGAGTGGCGAGGCAGAGGTCAAACGCGTGGTGCGCCACCCAACCTATCACTACGATCCCGAGTTTGCCTTCAAGGGGGTGAAGACGAAGCGCCCCTTCACGATCGCTGCCGGGCCGAACAATCCGGTGGGATCGGTCTGGATCGATTTGTCCATCGATAGTTATGGCATTCACGGGACTCCGGACCCAGGCAAGATCGGAAAGACCTTCTCGCATGGTTGCATCAGGCTGACCAACTGGGATGCCGAAGACCTCGCCTCCGAAGTGCAAAGAGGCACAAAGGTCGTCTTCAAGGAAGAAGCGGCAGGATCGGTCGAACAAGGATCGCAGTAGGCAGGCGCCACGGGCTAACTTTCGACCGTGTGACTGGCGTCACCGAAGGCGTAGGGCGGCGCCCCTACCCCAGCCACTTCTCGTAGTCGGACACCAGCAGATGGACCGGGGCAACGTCTTCGTCGATGTTGGAAAAACGGCCGATCGGTTCGCGAAACACATTGTCGGTGAGATCGTCATTGACGGTCGAGACCTCGCCGATCAGCACGTCCTTGCCCTCGGCCCAGAAGGCATGCCAGACGCCGGGCAGCAGCGTGACGCTCTGGCCCGGGTCGAGCTTCAGGAGCCCGCCCGCGGGCAGCCTGTGGATGGTTCCGTCGACCGGCACCGAAACCTCCGCCTTGGGATCGATGCCGCCGTCGCGGTCATGCATGAACAGTTCCAGCACCAGCTTGCCGCCGCCACGGTTGATGATGTCCTCGGCCTTGATGTTGTGGCGGTGCATCGGCGACAGCTGGTCCTTGCG
>NZ_RZPH01000302.1:0-1263 GCF_004022825.1 Mesorhizobium sp. M7A.F.Ca.CA.004.04.2.1 | reverse complement strand
CCTTCTGCATGTCCTCGTAGCGGCCGTTGCGAACGGTGAACAGGAACAGGCCGAGTTCCCTGAATTTCTCTTGCCCGTAATCGGTGATGTCCCAGCCGAGCCGCGAGGTGAATACGGCCGACGAGTCGACCTGACGCGCCTTGGCCTCCTGCGGCGACCAATAGGCGAAGGGCGGCATGATGTAGCCGAACGAGCGGATGAAAGCGTCGGCTTCGCGGATGATGTCGTTGATGGCGGAGCGCTTCATGATCATGATCCCTTCGTATCGATTTGTCTGGCAGATCGCATAGCCGAACGCCGATGCGGTGTCGATCCATCTCGCCGTCCTGTCCGGCGTTGCGCAGGGCGTATGGACCACAGATCCGCTTGCCTGGCCGCGTGACATCACGGATTTTCAGGGCCATAAAACCCGCGGATTCCTCATGGGGTGAAAGATGATGCCGACCGTTCACGATCTCGATACGCCATCCATCCTGATCGACGCCGCGCGCGCGGAAGCCAACATTGCCCGCGCCCAGGCGCATGCCGACAAGAACGGGCTGAAGCTCCGGCCGCATATCAAGACGCACAAATTGCCCTACTGGGCGAAGAAGCAGATAGCGGCCGGCGCCGTCGGCATCACCTGCCAGAAGATCGGCGAGGCCGAGGTGATGGCCGATGCCGGGCTGAACGATATTTTTCTTCCCTACAACATCCTTGGGCGCGCCAAACTGGAACGCCTTCTGGCGCTGCACGGGCGCGTCACCCTGTCGGTGACAGCGGACAGCATGGAGACGCTCGAAGGGCTGGCAACCACCTTCACCGATGCCGGCCATCGTTTGCAGGTGCTGGTCGAATGCGACACCGGCATGGGACGCTGCGGCGTGCAGTCGGCTGATGAAGCGGTTGCGCTGGCAAGACAGATCGACAGAGCCGGTGGCCTCGCCTTCGGCGGACTGATGACCTACCCGGCCGCCGGGCGGGCAGCGGAGGCCGAAGCCTGGCTCGCCGGGGCCAAGCAGGCACTTGCCGCGTCGGGCCTCGCCTGCGACCGCATCTCCAGCGGCGGCACGCCGGATATGTGGCGCTCCAGCGATACATCCGTTGTCACCGAGTATCGTCCAGGCACCTACATCTATCTCGACCGCTATCAAGTCGCCAAAGGCGTCGGCGGCCTCGACGACTGTGCGCTGACGGTGCTGTCGACGGTGGTCAGCCATCCCACAGCGACGCGCGCTATCCTCGATGCCGGCAGCAAGGCGCTGTCCAGCGACACGCTGGGTC
>NZ_RZPH01000301.1:0-5895 GCF_004022825.1 Mesorhizobium sp. M7A.F.Ca.CA.004.04.2.1 | reverse complement strand
ACTTCCTCCTCGCGGTCGCCGATGCCGTTACGCAACGGCTCGCCGATCCTCGGGCCGACCGGCGAGCCGTTGCGTAACGGCATCGGCGACCGCGAGGAGGAAGTGGCGCGCGCGCTGATCGACGGCCCGGTCTACGCGCGGCTCGATCAGGCCGAGCCGGCGCTGCAAGGCTGGCTGCGCCAGGGCCAGCCGAACTGCTTCGTGCCCTATGACCGCGCCGGCATCGATCCGTTCAGCGAACTGTTCCGTATCACCTTGCGCGCCGAAGGCACGGTGCGCGGCACCGGCGGCATCGACATCGTCTCCGACGATTGCGCCACCGGCGTGCCCGGCCTCTATGTTGCCGGCGATGCCGCCAGCCGCGAGATGATGACCGGTGCGCTATCAGGCGGCGGCGCCGTCAATTCATCCTGGGCGCTGGCCAGCGGCTGGTGGGCCGGCAAAGGTGCCTCGACCCATGCCAAGCGCCGGACCGGCAAGGCGTTCCGCAGCGCGGTGCAATCGCTCGGCCAGGCCGGCTTGCGTCCTGCATCATCGGCGAGGGCCGACATCTCGGCGGGCGAAGTTATCGAGGCGGTGCGTAGCGAAGTCACGCCGCTCGACAAGAATTTCTTCCGCACTGGCGAGGCCCTGGAGAAAAGCGGCGAGCGGCTGGAGAGTGTCTGGCGCGACGTGCGCAGCCATCTGCAAGGCGAGGGGCTGGACCGGGTCCGTACCCGAGAGGCAGCTTCGATCGCCGCTGCTGGGCGTTGGTCCGTGGCCGCCGCGCTGCACCGCACCGAGAGCCGCGGCATGCACCGCCGCACCGATCTGCCGGGCAAGAGCCCGGCCTTCGCGCACCGGCTGGTCATCACCGGTGTGGATGCGTTCCGCATCGCAGGTGCGCCTGAGCGGCTGGCGGAGCTGGCGTCATGATCGAGATCGTCTCGGCCACGCGCTGCGTCGAATGCGACATCTGCGTCAAGGTGTGCCCGGCCAACGTCTTCGACGCGACCGACAATGGCGTGCCGGTGATCGCTCGCCAGGAGGACTGCCAGACCTGCTTTCTTTGCGAGATCTATTGCCCGACCGACGCGCTTTATGTGGCCGAGTTCGCCGAAGGGCCGACCGGCATCACGGAAGCTCAGGCCGACGCCCGCCAGATGTTCGGCTCCTATGCCCGCGCGCTTGGCTGGAAGCGCGGCAAGGCGGGCGGCTCGGAATTCGACCCGACGCACCGCATCCGCGTGGCGCAGTGAACCGATCGGAGACAGATATGGATCGCCCGAACATGGACCGGATCGTCGTCAGCGACATCAGCAAGACCTTCCAGCTCAAGCCGGGGCAGTTCGTCACCGTGGATGGCGAGGCGACCGACCGCGTCACCGTGCTCGACGGCGTCGATCTTTCCATCCGCAAGGGCGAGTTCATCACGCTGGTCGGCCCGAGCGGCTCGGGCAAGTCGGTGCTGCTCGATATCATTGGCGGGCTGACGCAGGCGACCGGCGGCAACGTCCAGCTCGACGGCAGGCGCATCACCAGGCCCGATCCAAAGACCGGCTATGTCTTCCAGCAATATGCGCTGTTTCCCTGGCGCACGGCGCTCGCCAACATCGAATATGCGCTGGAAGTGCGCGGCGTGGCCAAGGCCGAGCGTACCGCCACAGCCCGCCATCTGTTGGCGCTGTTCGGCCTTGCCGGTTTCGAGGACCGTTTTCCCAACCAGCTGTCCGGCGGCATGCAGCAGCGTGTGGCGATCGCGCGTGCGCTGGCCAGCAACCCGGAAGTGCTGCTGATGGACGAGCCGTTCGCGGCGCTCGACCAGCAGACGCGCGAGCTTCTGCAAGGCGAGCTGCTGCGGATCTGGGGCAAGATCAACACCACGGTGATTTTTGTCACCCACTCGATCGACGAGGCGATCTTCCTCGCCGACCGCGTCGTGGTGATGACGGCACGGCCGGGCGCGGTGAAAGAGATCATCGACATCGACCTGCCACGACCGCGCGACGGCGACATCCGCGCCAGCGCCGAATTCAATCTATATCGCGCCCGCGTCTGGGACGTGCTGCGCGACGAGGTCAACAAGGCGCAGAAGGACTGGACCCTGTCGCCAGCCTTCAGTCACTGAGGAGCTGGACCAATGGCCTATCTGACCGAGAAGTTTGGCTCCGCGGGAGCGCTCCACCTGTTTGCCGGCGCTGGCGAAACGGTAGCCGCCGCCAGGGTCCCGGCCATCAAGGCCAGCGCCAAGATCCGGAGCAAGAAAGCAAGCCACGGCACGTTCCTCTATGGCGTGCCGCTGCTCGGCCTGTTCTTCCTGCTGTGGGAGATCGCGCCCCGACTCGGCTGGCTGAACCGCATCTTCTTTCCGCCGCTGAGCGAGGTGCTGGTCGCCTGGTGGGCGCTGCTCGCTTCGGGCGTGCTGATCGAGCATATCGGCATCAGCCTGCAGCGCGCCGCGATCGGCTTCGCACTCGGCGTGGTGGTGGCCATCCCCCTCGGTCTGTTGATGGGGCGCTATTCGTTGTTCGAGAAGGTTTCCGACCTCCTGGTGCAGACGCTGCGAAACACATCGCAATTCGCACTGCTGCCGGTGTTCATCCTGTTGCTCGGCATCGGTGAGGAATCGAAGGTCGCGATCACCTTCTACTCCTCGGTTTTCTTTCTCCTCGTCAACACGATCAGCGGCGTCAAGTCGGTGGATCCGCTGCTGATCAAGGCGGCGCGCTCGATGGGTACGTCCGACTTCGATCTGTTCCGCAAAGTCATCCTGCCGGCCAGCATTCCCTCGATCGTCGCCGGCGCCCGGCTGGCGGTGAAATCCTCGCTGTTCGCGGTCATCGGCGCCGAGATGCTGGCGGCCAAATCCGGCCTCGGTTTCCTCATCCAGAACTCGCAGCTGATGATGGAAACGGCCGACATGCACGCCGGCATCCTGACGCTGACCGCCATCGGCCTGACCGTCAACTACCTGCTCGTCTGGTTCGAGCGCTGGGCAACAGCCTGGAAAGGCCAGTCCGAGACCTCGCTCATTTAAGCGGTCCATTCATTCCAACCAGGAAGGATTTTTCCCATGCCCAACATTCCATTCGACGCACTTCGCCGGCTGCTGCTGAAGGGCGCTATTGGCGTCGTCATCGGCCTTGGTGGCATGCCTGCCTTCGCGCAGGACAAGCCTGAAATTATCCGCATCGGCAGTACCGCGCCGGGGCATCTCAAATTCATCCTCGCCCAGAAGGACGGCTGGTGGGAGAAGGAGTTCGCCAAGGACGGCATCAAGGTCGAACTGGTGACTTTCAATGGCGGTTCGGAGGCGACGACCGCGCTGGCCACCGGTGCGATCGAATTCACCTATACCGGCAACAATCCGGCGCTGCGGGTTGCTGCGTCCGGCGCCGACGTCAAGCTGATCGGCCTGTCGAGCTATGTGAAGGCCGGCGGTTCCTACATCGTCGTCAAGACCGGCTCGCCGCTGAAGACGCTGCAGGATCTCAGGGGCAAGAAGGTCGCCTATCTCACCGGCACGGTGCGGCATTCGAACTTCAGCAAGGCGCTGAACAGCGTCGGCCTGACCACCAATGACGTCGAAGGTCTGAACCTGCCGTTCGAGGCATCCGGCCCGGCGTTGCTGCGCGGCGATATCGACGCCATTGTCGAGACCGATTCGACGGCGGCCAAGCTGGTCGACACCGGCGAGGCGCGCGTCCTGTTCGACACCAGCACTCATCCGGAATGGAACGTGCCCAACGTCATCTCGGTCAACGGCGCCTTCGCGGCGAAATATCCCGATCTGGTCAAGCGGCTGCTGAAGGTCGATATCGAGATTTCGCGTTGGGCCGATGCCCATCCGGACCAGACGATCAAGACCTTTGTCGAGGCCACCAAGTCGTCGGAAAAATCCGTCCGCAAGACCTATGCCGACGGGGTGTTCCATCAGGATCCGAAACTCACGGACGGCGCGATCGCCGCCTTGCAAGGCGAGGAGAAATTCATGGCCAGCGCCGGGCTGCTGAAGGGCTCGATCGACTATGGCAAATGGGTCGACAAGAGCTTTGTCGATGGCGCCGCGGCTGAAGTCGCTGCCGTCCAATAGACTAGAAGCATCGAGCGGGCGGGCGCTTTGCGGCGCCGCCTCGTACAGGTCAAATCTCCGGGATGTTCTCCTTGAAGATCACCTGCAGCCTTGGTTGGTGCAGTTCATAGGGCAGTCCCCGGACCGCATGGATCAGGGTGTTGAGCGCTTCGCGGGCCTCGACGCGCGGGTTCTGGTCGATGACAGCGTCGAGCGTGCCGTCGAGCAGAAGGTCCTTGGTCCCGTCCGTCACTTCGTGGCCGAGGAAGACCATGGACTGGGCGCGGTCGCGCTCCTTGAGCGCGCGGGCGATGCCGGTGTTGCCGGCGCCGACATTGTAGATCGCGGCAAGGTCGGGGTGCCGCTCCAGCAGGGCCGATGCCTCCGAATAGGCCTTCTCGCGATCGTCGAGCATTTCGCGCATTTCGACGATCTGCAGATTGGGTGATTCCTCGGTCAGCACGTGGCGGAACCCCATCTCGCGTTCTTCGTGGCCGCGATAGGACAGCGAACCTGCGAACAGCGCCACCTTGCCCGGACGCCCCGATCCCATGAAGCGGTTGAGCAGATAGCCGGCCAGCCGCCCGGCGGCGCGGTTGTCGATGCCGATATACGCGACCCTGGGCACATGCAGGATGTCGGAAGCGATGGTCACCACCTTGATGTCGTTGGCCGACAGGGAGCGGATCGCTTCGCGCACCGTCGGATGGTCGAGTGCGATGACGCCGACGCCTTGCGTCTGTCCGCGCAGATCCTGCAGCAGGCGAGCGAGCCGGTCAGGATTGAAGCCCTCTATGGTGGCGATACGAACATCGAGGTCGGGCCGCGCCAGAGCCTGTGCCTCGATGTGGCGGTGCAGCATCTTGATGAAGGAATTGGTGCCGGCCGGCAGGGCGAAGTCGAGCCGGATGACCTCGCCGGGCGAGGGCCGTGGCGGCGTGCCGTTCGGGCCTTCGGCGATGTAGCCGAGGCGCTGCGCCATTTCGAGCACGATTTCCCGCGTGCGCGCCCGTACGCCGGGCCGGTTGTTGAGCACGCGGTCGACGGTGGCGGCCGAGACGCCGGCCTCCCGGGCTATGTCAGTCAGGGTGGAACGCACCGTCTTTCATCTCCTGCATGCGTCGGATCGGCTGGTGACGGCTTCCGCGTCATCGGCGATTCTGATGGGAAATGATGTATCCGCCCTTGGCCGATGTGCAAGCCGCCGGGCTAAATCAAATGGTCCGGCAGGGCTGCGCAGGGCCGGGAAGGGTCGGGTGCCCTCAAATTGAGGCATCCGGCTTGACGGATGGATCCCGTTTTTGTGCATTTTCCTTGCCCTATTGCGATGTTATGATGTGTTTTGATTATTTATGATGTTGACAGCCTTGCCATGCTGTCGTCAATATCCCTCATAAGGGTCGTGGAGGAAACGTGGCCCTGAGGGAGGAGTTTCAATGTCTGACTTGATCCGCATCTCGCGGCGCCGGCTGCTGGCATCTGGAGGAAAGGCGGCCGTCATGATGGCCGCTGCTGGTATCGCACCCCAATTCATTCGTCCCGGCCGTGCCTATGCGGCCGACGCGCTGGCGCCAGGCATGATCGGCGGCCCGACGGGCTTCGAAGGGGCCGAGCGCTACCAGTATGGCGCCGATACGCCGGAAGGCCGCGCCATCGAGGCGGCGAAGGCGCTGAAGGGCGCCGGCAAGGCGCCGACCAAGATCGTGCTCGGCCTGTCCGACGGCTCGATCGGCCAGCTCACGCAGCCGTTCCCGGCCGGTGCGCCGTCGATCAAGGAGCTGTGGGAAAAGGAAACCGGCATCGCGATCGAAATCGTCGGTCTGCCGAACGGCCAGGAATTCACC
>NZ_RZPH01000300.1:0-5901 GCF_004022825.1 Mesorhizobium sp. M7A.F.Ca.CA.004.04.2.1 | reverse complement strand
GAATAGGCACCGACGGCATATACGCCTTCAACGCCGCCACCGCGACGGGCGGCCTGACGATCGACGTCACGGCAGTCAACGGCCACGAAAACGGTATCAATGCCGATAACAGGGGAACCGGCGCCACCACCATCACGGCGACAGGTACGGTCGAAGGCGGCGACGCCGCGATCAAGGCGGTGTCGTCCGCGGGCCAGGCGATTTCCATCACCACCAGCGGTCTGGTGCGCAACAACGCGCAAACCTCCGCGGCGCTGGCAATCGATGCATCGGGCGGCCCGGTGGCCTTCAACAACAATGGGACCCTGATCGGCACGGTCAAGCTGGGCGCAGCAGTGGGCAATGTCGTCACCAACGGTGGCAATTGGGCCACCGCCGGCGGCAGCAACGCGTTCAGCGGCGGCACGTTGGTCAACAATATCGGCAACAACATTTATGCCGCCAACCTCGGCGCAACCGTCGCCGTGACGACGACGTTCAACGGCTTGGCCAGTTTCACCAACAAGGGCCAGTTGAGCATGATGAATGACGTGGCTGGCGACATCACCGAGCAGACTGGTGGCAATGCGGCCTTCGCCGCCGGCTCGGTGCTGGCCGTCGACGTCAGCGGTGCCAGCGCGGATAAATTCACAACCACGGGAACTGCCGATATCACGGATGCGATTCTAGGGGTGCGTGTCGGCGGCCTTGCTATCGGCACCTACACAGTGCTGACGGCGAATGGCGGGCTGACCGGTACGTTCAATAGTGTGACCGGTGTCACCAGCACTCCATTCCTGTCTGTGACCGACACCTATGATGCCAACAACGCCTATCTCGACGTGACCAAGGTGCGCGACTTCGCCGATGCCGGGCTGACGCCGAACCAGATTGCCACCGGTGAAGGGCTGGACAGCCTGACCGGTGGGGCTGTGTTCAATGCCGTTGCCGGTCTAGCCACCGACGCCGAAGCCCAGGCAGCCTTCGACCAGCTTTCGGGGGAAATCCACGCCTCGGCCAAGGGCATGCTGGTCGAGGACAGCCGCTTCGTCCGCGACGCAGCGACCAGCCGCATCCGCGCCGCTTTCGGCGATGTTGGCGCGGCCGCATTGCCGGTCATGGCCTATGGCGAAGGCGGCCCCGAAATGGTCGCCGCCGACACCGACCGTTTTGCCGTCTGGGGCCAGGCTTTTGGTTCCTGGGGCAGCACGGACTCCGACGGCAATGCCGCTGCCTTCGATCGTTCGACGGGGGGCCTGCTGGCGGGCGCCGACACGCTGGTGGGCGGCTGGCGTGTCGGTTTGCTCGGTGGCTACAGCCATTCGAGCTTCGATGCCGACGACCGAAACTCCTCCGGCAAGAGCGACAGCTATCACCTCGGCCTCTATGGCGGCACCAACTGGGGCGCCATCGCTTTCCGCACCGGCGCTGCCTACTCCTGGAGCAGTCTTTCGACCAAACGCTCGGTTGCTTTCAACGGCTTCACGGATGGGTTGTCGGCCGACTACGATGCCGGCACCGCGCAGGTCTTCGGCGAACTCGCCTACAAGGCCGATGCCGGACAATTCAGGTTCGAACCGTTCGCCAACCTGGCCTATGTCAGCGTCCATACCGACGGCTTCACCGAAGACGGTGGCGATGCGGCACTGACCAGCGCCGGTACGTCCACCGATGCGACCTTCACCACGCTCGGCCTGCGCGGTTCCTCGGACTTCGCGTTTGGCGGCATGAACGTCACCGCGCGCGGCATGCTCGGCTGGCGTCATGCCTTCGGCGATGTCACGCCGACCTCCAGCTTCGCCTTCGCCGGCGGCGACGCCTTCACCATCGCCGGCGTGCCGATCGCCAGGGACAGCGCGGTCGTCGAGGCTGGGCTCGACTTCAACATGTCGGCCAACGCGACGCTGGGCCTGGCCTATACCGGCCAATTCGGCGGCGGCACGGTCGACCAGGGCGCAAAGGTCGATCTCGCCGTGAAGTTCTGACGGCAACAGGTGGCGAGCAGCAAAAGCGCACCGTCACCACGGTAATGGCAAGAAACTGCTGGAGGTCACATGGTCAGGTCAAAGGTCGATTTCCACACCAAGCATGAAAGCGGTTTTGTCCCAACGCAGGGATGTAAACTGCCATTCGACACGGACCTTCTGGAAGGCGAGGCCAAGGCGCGAGAGAAATTGCTTGGCAAGCAGAATGCTTTCCTTTCCAAGACAAGACGTTCCGCCAAAGACGTCGACCATCTGATCGAAGAGATGGTCGCGTTCGAAAAGATCCGGTCCGGGCACTATTGGCGAGACTATCGGGCGGACCTGATTGCGCGGAACGTGCGATCGGCGGTTGGCAAAACAGGATCCTTGCTCGATCTAGGCAGATTGTCGCAACGACCACGACCAGCACGGTTATGATACCACGCCTCGATATACCGGACCTGGGGCCAGTTCCTTTTGGTCCGGTCGAACGGGGGGAATTGCAGAGGATCGACCTGAACACGGTCGATCGAGGAACCTACTTCGACAAGTGGTTCAACTATAATGGACGGTGGACGCTCACCCAACTCTACGATCATGCCGTGACCGATCCGGTACCGCTCTCGATGGATTTCGTCAGCGCCAACAATCTGGACCCATACGATTCGGATAGCCTGCGCGCCACGAGCGAGACCGGTATCTGGTTCACCTATGTGCCGGACATGGACGGCTACGTGACGGTTTTTTGGCTATCGGACCGCGTGACCTATCGCCTGTTCAGACAATACTATCCTCGCGATGCCGACGGCTGGGCGAATGGTTGGCTCTCGGTGGAAGGAGTTGTCGGCATCTGGACGAACAATTCATTCGCGGGTCGCGACTACGTCGAAATTTCGAGCAGCAACGGCAATGCGCACGACACGCTACAAGCGAGCGGGGTCCTTTTCATCCACAACAGTACATACCCCGTCCAGGCGGGGAAACCGGTCCATGTGCTGATCGGAACGCGGTCGAAAGTCTTTAGTGTCTGCGACGGAACGGGCATCAATTTGGGGGCGGGCGTTGTCGCGCGAATTGATCACCCCATTTCCATCTTCACGCGAGCGGGACTGGAGCCATATTCGCCGTTCTACTGAACCTGGATGACAACTGGCCGCTACCGTTTCGAGGCATTCGACCTGGGGTAGGTGGAGCTGTCGGGCCGATAACCGGCAGGCCGGAAAGCCGACGCGCGATTTTTTGCGCCGTCCGTCGAACAAGGGGCGGTCGCGCTCCGGGCGATCCGGCGGTCTTGAGCGCGCAGCGCACGCGGTGCGGTCTTTGGCTCCAAAAACGTTGCGAAACGACCCGAGAGCGGTTATACAGACCGCGAATTTCCCATTTTGGTGGCTCTAAACCACCGCCCGCGCGGGAACGCGGGCGAACGAGAAGGATTTGTAAAATGGCCAATACGCTGCTGATGCCCAAGGCGACCGCTGTCTGGCTGGTCGACAATACCGCACTTTCCTTCGAGCAGATCGCGCAGTTCTGCGGGCTGCACCCGCTCGAGGTCAAGGCAATCGCCGACGGTGAATCGGCGCAAGGCATCAAGGGCATGGACCCGATCATGACCGGACAGCTGACCCGCGACGAGATCGCCCGTGCCGAGAAGGATTCGAACCAGCGCCTGAAGCTTTCGGATCCCAAGGTGCGGGTGCCTGAATCCAAGCGCAAGGGTCCGCGCTACACGCCGCTGTCGAAGCGCCAGGACCGGCCGAACGCGATTCTGTGGCTGGTGCGCAACCATCCCGAGCTCAAGGACGCGCAGATCTCGCGCCTCGTCGGCACCACCAAGTCCACGATCGAGCAGATCCGTGAGCGCAAGCACTGGAATTCGGCCAATCTACAGCCGATGGACCCGGTGACGCTGGGCCTCGCCTCGCAGATCGACCTCGACATGGAAGTCAATCGCGCCTCGCGCGGCCGCGAACAGGCGCAGCCGGTCGGCGACACGCTGCTGCCGGCGGCCCTGACCGAGCGGCTGGTGCCGGCTCCCGAAAAGCCGAAAGACGAGGATGCCGAACTCGACGCCAATGCCGTGTTCGCCAAGCTCTCGGCCTTGAAGTCGAAGAACACGGACAATGACGACGACGAGTGAGGTTGTCTGACATTCCAAAAAAAAGCCCGCTTCGAGCGGGCTTTTTTATGTGGTCAACAACTCAGCTTCGCGCCGCGCGGTCCGGCGCCATGCCGTAATCCTCGCTGCGCTCCACCGCGCGGTAGAAGTCGGCGAGCTGCTTGCCGCGTTCCGGCTTGAAGATGCGGCCGGCGATGACCACGGAGGCAATGCGATCGATGCGGAAGGCGCGGAAATCGTCGCGCATCTCGCACCAGGCGACCAGGGTCCACACCTTGCCCCAAAACCACAGGCCGAGCGGGCGGATATCGCGGGCTGTGCCGCGGCCGGCCTCGTCGGAATAGTCGATGGTCAGCACCTGGCGTTTTTCGACCGCGCGCTCGATCAGGTCGATCGCCTCGCGGGCAGCGTCGCTGACCACCCACATCGGTGTGTGGATCTCGGTGCGGGCGATGCGGTCTTTCTCGGCATCGGGCAATACGGCGCCGATCTTGACCAGCGCCTCGTCTGCGGCCCTCGCCATGGCGGCACCGCCAAAGGCACGCACCATGCGGGCGCCGGCGACCAGCGCGACGATTTCGTCACGCGTGAACATCAGCGGCGGAAGGTCGAACCCCTCCCTCATCATGTAGCCAACGCCGGCTTCGCCGTCGATCGGCACTCCGGTCGACTGCAAATCGGCAATGTCGCGATAGATGGTTCGCTCGGAAACCTCGAGCCACGTGCCGAGCTTCTGGGCGGTGACCAATCGGCCACCGCGCAGATGCTGCACGATTTGGAAGAGCCTGTCGGCGCGGCGCATCGTATGGTCCCTCGGCGTTGTCTCTATGCATGTCGCCCAAAACTGATGTCCACTTTTGGACGGCACGGCATCGTGTTTTCGCGCATGCCGTTATCCCAAAACCGCAGAACACTTTTGGGCGGCGTGCCTCATGGTTTCAGCCCTTCGCGCTTGCGCTGCGCGGCGACGAACTCCGCGCCGAAGGACAGTTTCTTCGTCGTCGGTGTTTTCGCATCGAGCACGCGCCAGAACGGTGCCACGTCACTCAGCGCCATGCCGCGCTGAAGGTCCTCGTTGGCGGCTTCGGCAACAGTGCGCAGATGATAGCCTATGGTGACCGGGCATGTCACTTCGGCGCCATGCTCGACGGCAAGTGCTGTACGCAGCGCACGCACATCCATGTCGATGCCTTCGGGAATCGAGCGGATGAAATCATCGACCTGGCGCGCCGTCGGCACCAGCATAGGCTGTCCTTCGATGACATCGGCCATCGTGCGCGGCGTCGGCTTCACGCCGTTGATGCCAGGTGTGCTCAGTCTGTCTTTCCAACTCTTCATCGATCGTCCTTTGACGCCAATGCGTGGTGTCCGAAGCTGGCACCATTGCACGGCACTCCTGACAGCATACTGTCAGGAGCCTTCAGCATACTCCTTGGCAAACAGTGTCCGCATCCGCGCGAGATCGCTGCCTCTTTCGGGGTAGAGCGTCTTCAGAAAGGCGAGCGCGAAGGTGCCCGGCGCCGAGCCCGGCGCGGAAACAATTTTGCCGTCGGCTACGGCATGCGGCACATCCTGGTAGTTCTCGGCACCGGCATAACCGGTTTCATGACCCTTGATCCACTCGCGGCCATTGCTGGTATGCTTGGCCTTCTCGAACAGGCCGGCGCGGGCCAGCGCCAGCGTGCCGGCGCAGATGCCGCCGACCACACCGCCGCGCGATGCAATGGCGGCAAGCAGGTTGCCTACATCAGGCTGTGCCTTGCTCGTCCACTGGTCGGAACCAATGATGGCAATGGCATCGAGATCGGCATTCTCGCTGGCGCCTGTTGAGCGATCGGGGAT
>NZ_RZPH01000002.1:0-29609 GCF_004022825.1 Mesorhizobium sp. M7A.F.Ca.CA.004.04.2.1 | reverse complement strand
GGCCCGAATATCCCGGACTGGATGGCGACCGGACATGCGATGTCGTCATCATTGGTGGCGGCTTCACCGGGCTGTCGGCGGCGGCGCATCTGGCCAAGGCAGGCACCAATGTCGTGCTGATCGACGCGTACCGCTTCGGCGATGGCGCCTCCGGGCGCAATGGCGGGCAGCTCGGCACCGGCCAGCGCGCCTGGGCCGAGGACCTGGAATCCGAGTATGGCTTGGCCCGCGCCAAGGCGCTGTTTGATCTTGCCGAAGAGGCCAAGGCGCATCTCCTCGAATTCACTGCCGCCAACCAGATCGATATCGACTATATGCCGGGCCAGCTCTCGGTGGCGCACAAGCCCCGCTATGTCGACGACTACAAGGCGCATGCCGAGATCATGGCGAGCCGTTTTGCCTACCCGCATATCTCGTTCATGGATGCCAGGGAGACGGCGGAGCGGTTGGGCTCGACCGCCTATTTCGGCGGCACGCGCGACACCGGCACCGGCCACATCCATCCGATGAAGCTGGTGATCGGCACGGCGCGGGTGGCAGCGCTTGCAGGCGCGCAGCTGTTCGAGGGGACGCCGTCGACCGGCATCATGTCCAGTGGCGGCAAGGTCAAGGTTTCGACACCGAGAGGGACGGTGATGGCCCAGAAATGCCTGATAGCGGTCAACGCCTATGGCGGCACGCTCGAGCCGGTGAGTGCGGCGCACATCATGCCGATCGGTTCCTTCATCGGTGCGACCGTGCCTCTGGGAGCGCACTCGAACGTTTTGCCGGGCGGCGAGGCGGTCGACGATTCCCGCTTCGTCGTGCGCTATTTCCGCAGATCGAAGGACGGGCGGCTGCTGTTTGGCGGACGCGAGGTCTATGGCGTCAACGATCCCTGGGATATCCACATTCACATCCGCCGCCAGATCGCGGAACTCTATCCGGCGCTCGGGGATGTCGAGATCACGCATGGGTGGGGCGGCTATGTCGGCATCACTGTGCCGAGAAAGCCTTTCGTGCGCGAAGTGATGCCCAATGTGATCTCGGCCGGCGGCTATTCCGGCCACGGCGTCATGCTGTCGAACTATTTCGGTAAACTCTATGCTGAAACCGTTGCCGGCAACCGCGCCCGGCTGAGGCTGATCGAGGATCTGAAAATCCCGCCGTTCCCCGGCGGTCGGCGCTTCCGCACGCCGCTGCTGTTCCTGGCGCTCAACTGGTTTGCGTTGAGGGACAGGATCTAGCCGACCGACCTGATGTAATATTGTAATATTCATTGTAACATTTGTTGCCCGTGCGACGCATTGCGCAATTTCCCGCAAAGGCGCAGAATCCCCTATAATGGCGTACTGATGCCACAATCGCAGGCGAAAGCTGCCGGTTCTGGGCGATTGTTCGGGGATTGTTGCGGGACTGCCCGCGTTGTTTTTGGGACCTATGCGGATCAGACGCCGGACTTCCGGCACCGACCGAGAGAACGTCGGCCCGCTTATGGAGGTGGCAAGAGTGAGAGAGCCCTTCAGTTTCGGTACGCCGGAACGTCGGCGCTTTGCCATGCAGTTCGGATACGATATGCGGCCGTCCTTCTGGCAGGAAGTCCGTTCGAACTCGCATCTGGTGATCGCCGCGATCGGCACCGCCGCGCTGCTTGGCGTCGCCGCCGTGGCGCTGTGGCTGGCATTGCCGACCAGCGACAGACAAGCGGCAGCGAGCCCCGAGCAGACAATTCCAACGGTTCCGGTGAAGACGACGAAAATAACCCCGGTTGGGGCCGCGGTCGCCGCGGCAGCCGTGCCGCAGGCGCGCAAGTCCGACGCAATTCCAACAACCGTGGCGGCCGCGCAGGCCAACATCCCCGCACTCGCCGCCAATGACCCGCGCTGGACCGGTTCCCAGCCGAAGGACGCATCCGCGTCCGATTCGACCGCTCCCAAGGCAGCGGACAAGCAAGCGGCGGCATTCGCACAGCCGGCAGCCGCTACCGATGCTGCCACCGAACTTGCCAAGGTAGCCGCGCCCAACGCAGCCGCGGGCAACCACCCCGACGGCGCACAAACCGCCGCCATCCCCGCGGTGCAGCCGCAAGAGCCAGCGGCAGAGGGGGATGACAGCCAAGCCAAGGCGAAGCCGAGGAAAGCCGCAGCCGCCGGAACAGGGCGCATCCTGAGGGCCGTGACCATGCGAAGCGGCCCGAAGAAAAATGCCGCCGCCATCGGTACGGTGCCAGCCAAAACCTCGGTGCAGGTGAAGAGCTGCAAGCAATGGTGCCAGATCACCTACAACGGCAAGACCGGCTGGATCTACAAGAGTTACATCAAGACCGGCGCGTGACGCCTGGCACTTTCAGATGCAGCGGCCGCCATCGACCTCCAGCGCCACGCCGGTGATGAAGGCGGCCTCGTCCGAGGCCAGCCAGAGTGCGGCGTTGGCGATGTCGAGCGGCGTCGAAAGCCGGCCGAGCGGGATCGATGCGCGGAACTTCTCGCGGATTTCGGGCGTATCGGCGCCCATGAATTTCTCCAGCATGCCGGTCTCGCCGGCAACCGGGCAGAGGCAGTTGACGCGGATGTTCTTCGGCGCCAGTTCGACCGCCATCGACTTGGTGGCGGTGATCGCCCAGCCTTTCGACGCATTGTACCAGGTGAGGCCGGGGCGCGGCCGCAGACCCGCGGTGGAGGCCGTGGTCAGGATGACGCCGCCGCCCTGCCGCTCCATGATCGGCACCACGGCGAGTGCCGCGTGATAGATCGCCTTCATGTTGACTGATGTTATCAGGTCGAAGGTCTCCTCGTCGACATTGAGCATATCGCCGTTGCGATGGGTGTAGCCGGCATTGTTGACCATGATGTCGATGCGGCCGAAGGCGCTTTTGGCGGCATAGACCATCTCGTCGAATTCGGAGCGTAGCGAGACATCGGTCTGGGTCCAGATCGCCGCTTCTCCGATCTCGCCGGCGACGCGTTCCGCGCCCCTGGCGTTGAGGTCGGCGACAACGACCCTGGCACCCTCCTGCGCAAAGCGCCTGGCGATGCCCTCGCCAAAACCCGACGCAGCACCGGTGATGATCGCAACCTTGTTTTCCAGACGCATGTTTTTTCCGCTCACTATTGGTGACGATCAACGGGCACGTCATTGGCGCTCATCCGCGCAAAGCCACGGCTTCTGACTGGATTGGCCGAAAGATGTGGAGCCATCGCCGATTTCTCCTTTGGCTTTCGCGTCAATCCCGCTCTATGCTGCAACTGCGAAGGCTTCCGGAGCCGCGCCTTCGACAAGCCTCCGGGTCATCGGACTGTCAAGGGGCAGGCGCATACACCCAGATGTGACACCATGGCACTGGAAAATTTAAATCGATTAGATTATATCAGCCGCGTCACAGCGACCGGCGTCAAAGCGGACAGACCATGACCAGCCAGATCATCCCCGTCGAGCCTTTCGACTTCATCATTTTCGGCGGCACCGGCGATCTGTCGGAACGCAAGCTTCTGCCGTCGCTCTATTATCGCCAGCGCGACCATCAGTTTTCGGAGCCGACACGCATCATCGGCACATCGCGCTCGAAAATGAGCGACGAAGAATTCCAGGCCTTCGCCAAACAGGCGATCTCCGAGCACGTCAAACCGGCCGACATCGACGCCAAGGAACTGAAGACTTTCCTGGCGCGGCTGTCCTACGTCTCGGCCGATGCGACGAGCGGCGCCGGATTCGACAAGCTCAAGAAGGCGATCGGCGACAGCGACCGCATTCGAGCCTTCTACCTGGCGGTGGCGCCGGCGCTGTTCGGCGACATCTCGCACAAGCTGAAAGAGCACAATCTGATCACGCCGAACTCGCGCATCGTGCTGGAAAAGCCGATCGGCCGCGACCTCGATTCGGCACGCAAGCTCAACGACCTGGTCGGCGACGACTTCCACGAAAGCCAGATCTTCCGCATCGACCATTATCTCGGCAAGGAGACGGTGCAGAACCTGATGGCGCTGCGCTTCGCCAACGCGCTCTACGAGCCGTTGTGGAATTCAGCCCACATCGACCATGTCCAGATCACCGTGGCCGAGACCGTCGGCCTGGAAGACCGCGTCACCTATTACGACAAGGCCGGCGCGCTGCGCGACATGGTGCAGAACCATATGCTGCAGCTGCTGTGCCTCGTCGCCATGGAAGCGCCATCGTCGATGGATGCCGACGCCGTGCGCGACGAAAAGCTGAAGGTGCTGCGGGCACTGAAGCGCATCAACGGCAACGAGGCGCCAAAGCACACCGTGCGCGGGCAGTATCGCGCCGGGGCTTCGGCCGGCGGACCGGTGAAAGGCTATGTCGAGGAACTCGGCAAGGACAGCAACACCGAAACCTTCGTCGCCATCAAGGCCGAGATCGGCAATTGGCGCTGGTCGGGCGTTCCGTTCTATCTCCGCACCGGCAAGCGGCTGGCGACGCGGGTTTCGGAAATCATCATCGAATTCAAGCCGATCCCGCATTCGATCTTCGGCGACAGCGCCGGACCGATCTTCGCCAACCAGCTGGTCATCCGGCTACAGCCCGACGAAGGCGTCAAGCAGTTCATCATGATCAAGGATCCGGGTCCGGGCGGCATGCGGCTGCGCCAGATCTCGCTCGACATGAGTTTTGCGCAGTCCTTCGACGGCCGCGCACCGGACGCCTATGAGCGGCTGATCATGGACGTCATCCGTGGCAACCAGACCCTGTTCATGCGCCGTGACGAAGTCGAGGCGGCGTGGAAATGGATCGACCCGATCCAGAATGCCTGGGAAAGTGCCAGGCAGGAGGCGCAGGGCTACACGGCGGGCACCTGGGGGCCATCGGCCTCGATAGCACTGATCGAGCGTGACGGGCGGACATGGCACGAGAGCAATTGAACAGCGCCGCCTACAGCTGGAACGGCTTCGCCGGGCGCCAGGAACTGGCGGCCGCCCTTGCAGATCATGCTGCAGGCAGACTGACCAAGGCGATCGCCGAGCGCGGCACGGGGTTGCTCGCCGTCTCCGGCGGCACCACGCCGGCAAAATTCTTCGCCGCCCTTTCAGCGATACCCATCGCCTGGGACAAGGTGATCGTGACGCTGGTCGACGAGCGTTTCGTGCCGGCCTCCTCGCCACGCTCCAATGCCGGGCTGGTGACCGCCAATCTGTTGCAGAACGCGGCCAAGGCGGCTCGTTTCGTGCCGCTCTATCACGAAGCCACCAGCATCGAGGATGCGGCCTCGTCCGATGATGCAGCGCTCCGGTCCTTGCCATGGCCGCTCGATGTCGTCGTGCTCGGCATGGGGCCGGACGGCCACACCGCCTCGTTCTTTCCCGATGCCGACGATCTGGCGACGCTGCTCGACCCGTCTTCCGACAGGATCGTGCTGCCGGTTCATGCGGCAAGTGCGGGCGAGCCGCGGCTGACCCTGTCGCTGGCGCGCATCGTCGAAGCCGGCTTCATCGCGCTGCACATAGAGGGTGAGGACAAGCGTATCGCCTTCGACGGCGCGGTGGCGCCCGGGCCGCGAAAGCCAATCCGTGCCGTGCTCGACGCAGCGCATAAGCCCGTAGAGGTTTTCTGGGCCCCCTGAATCTCGATTTACTCTGGTCCCGGCAAACGGCGGGAGGATGTTTCCGGGACCTCGCCTGAAAGGACCGACCGCCATGACCGCCAGACGCGACATCGAAGCCATCACCGAACGCATCCGCCAGCGCTCAAAGCCAGGCCGCGAGCGTTATCTCGGCCGCATCGCCGAGGCATCGAACCGCACCGCCAACCGGGCTGTGCTGTCGTGCGGCAATCTCGCCCACGGCTTTGCGGTGTGCAGCCCCTCGGAAAAGCTCGCGCTGGGCGCCGACAAGGTGCCGAACCTCGGCATCATCACCTCCTACAACGACATGCTGTCGGCGCATCAGCCGTTCGAGACCTTCCCCGCGCTGATCAAGGACGCGGCGCGCGAAGCCGGCGGCATTGCCCAGGTGGCCGGCGGCGTGCCGGCCATGTGCGACGGCGTCACCCAGGGCCAGCCCGGCATGGAGTTGTCGCTGTTTTCGCGCGACGTGATCGCCATGGCCGCCGCGATCGGCCTGTCGCACAACATGTTCGACGCCGCCGTCTATCTCGGCGTCTGCGACAAGATCGTGCCGGGGCTGGTCATCGCGGCACTCACCTTCGGCCATCTGCCGGCGGTGTTCATTCCGGCCGGACCGATGACGACCGGCCTGCCCAATGACGAGAAGGCCAAGGTCCGCCAGCTCTACGCCGAGGGCAAGGCCGGGCGCGCCGAACTGCTGGAAGCCGAGTCCAAATCCTATCATGGGCCGGGCACCTGCACCTTCTACGGCACGGCGAATTCCAACCAGATGCTGATGGAGATCATGGGCCTGCACACGCCGGGCGCTTCCTTCGTCAACCCCGGCACGCCGCTGCGCGAGGCGCTGACCCGCGAGGCGACGAAGCGGGCGCTGGCGATCACCGCGCTCGGCAACGCCTATACGCCTGTCGGCCGGATGATCGACGAGCGCTCGATCGTCAACGGCATCGTCGGCCTGCACGCCACCGGCGGCTCGACCAATCACACCATCCACCTGATCGCCATGGCGGCGGCGGCCGGCATAGCCATCACCTGGCAGGATATTTCCGACCTTTCGGAAGCCGTGCCGCTGCTGGCGCGGGTCTATCCGAACGGCCTCGCCGACGTGAACCATTTCCACGCCGCCGGCGGGCTCGGCTTCCTGATCCGCGAACTGCTCGACGAAGGCATCCTGCATGAGGATGTGCAGACGGTGTGGGGCGAAGGCCTGCGGCCCTATGCGGTCGAGGCAAAGCTCGGCGCCGACGGCAGCGTGGTGCGCGAGGCCTCGCCGAAGGCAAGCGGCGACGAAAAAGTGCTGGCGCCGTTCAACAAGGCATTCCAGGCGACCGGCGGCCTGAAGGTGCTGTCAGGCAATCTCGGCCACGCCGTCATCAAGACTTCCGCGGTGAAGCCGGAGCGGCGTATCATCGAGGCGCCGGCCAGGGTCTTCGACAGCCAGCAAGGGCTGAACGATGCGTTCAAGGCAGGCACGCTGACCGGTGATTTCATCGCCGTCATCCGCTTCCAGGGGCCGAAGGCCAATGGCATGCCGGAACTGCACAAGCTGACCACCGTGCTCGGCATCCTGCAGGATCGCGGCCAGCGCGTCGCGCTGGTCACCGACGGGCGCATGTCGGGCGCCTCCGGCAAGGTGCCGGCGGCGATCCATGTGACGCCGGAAGCGGTCGAGGAGGGTCCTATCGCCAGGATCCACGAAGGCGACATCATCCGGCTCGACGCCGAAGCCGGCACACTCGAAGTCCTGGTGCCGGCCGGGGAGTTCGCCTTGCGCCGGACGGCGGATGCCGATCTTATCGGCAACGAGTTCGGCTTCGGCCGCGAACTGTTTGCCGGCTTCCGGCAATTGGTCGGCCGCGCCGACCATGGCGCCAGCGCCTTCGGCACCGCTTGACGGCAGTTCTGCGTCGTTCATGAAAAAGGGCGGCACATGGCCGCCCTCTTGCGGTTGTGCATACGATTCTATTGCACGGTTAGCTCGGCTCGCTCGCCGGCCTTGACCGTCACGTTGCCTTCTTTCGAACTGTTGTCGGATTTCTCCGAAACCACGGCGTAGTCGCCCGCCGGGATCGCTGCCTGATACTTCTGGTCGAATGCATAGCCAAGCGACTTGCGGTTGCCGTTGATGTCCTTCTTGGCCTCGAAAATCTCGATCTTCGAGGCTCCGGGCGCGGTGATCGCCAGCACGCCGGCATTCATTGCGACCTTCAGATCCTGAAATTCGCCCACCTTGACGGTGAACGGCTGCTCGACGACGGCGAGATCAACCGTCGCAATCAACACATAGTCATCGGGCGGCAGATCGAATTTGCTGTCGGGTCCGTAGGCATAGGTCACCTCGTCCCTGGTTCCATCGATCTTCTTTTTTGCCTTGAGCACCTTGAAGCCGATGCCTGAACCGTCCGCCTTGTCGCCGCCCGCAGCATAGTAAGCATTGGCAACGACATGGCCAACACCGGCAACCATGTCCTTTTCCACGGTCTTGCCGGCAGCCAGCGGAATCGTCTCGGTAGCCACGCCCTGCCCGATCGTGACAGTCACCTTCTGGTCGCCGGCCGGCAACACGGCTTTCGTCGTCCCATAGAAGGTGGCGGGCATGTCGGCACCAGGATAGTCGATGACGACAGCCGCGCCATCGACGACATCCGCCCCCTCGCTCGGTCGCGGATGGATGATGAGCGTGCCGGCATTCAAGTTGAAGAGAGGCTTGTAGACCTGGCCTGCCTCGATCTTGACCTTCTGCTCGGTCTTCGCCTGGCCGTCACTGGCCACGACGATATAGTCGCCCAGTTCCAGATTGGCCTTGTAGGCGCCGTATTCGGTGCTGACGTAGTCGCCGCGCGTACCGTCGGGTTTCGCCTTGTAGATTTCCCAGGCGTTGCCGTCGGTGACGGGATCGCCGCCCTCGGCAAGCACTGCTATCGGCTGGAAATTGAAGTCCGGTTTGGCCAGCTCCGGTGCGGGCGCTGGCTCCGGTGCCGGAGCGGGTGCCGGTTCCGGCACCGGCGCCGCCACGGTCTCGGCAAGCGCCTCCTGCAGCGCCTTCTCGTCGGAGGCCTGGATGTATTTGCCGCCGGTGTTGTCGGCGAGGCAGGCGATCTGCCGGCCCTCATCGGCGGTCAGGCCGAAACCGACGACATCGGCGGTGAAGTCGACGCCGGATGCCTCGAGCTCCTTGCCAAGCGCGCAAGGGTCGCCGCCGCATGTTTCGAGCCCGTCGGTGATGAGCACGACGGTCGCCTTGTCCTCGGTGTATTTCAGCGCCTCGGCCGCCTGTTTGACCGCCGCCGTCAGCGGCGTCTTGCCGAGGAATTTCAGGCTGTCGGCAGCGGCCGAAATGGCGCTGCCCGAACCTGCCTGCGGCGGCACGATCAGCTGGATGTCGTCGCAGCTGCCCTTTTCACGGTGGCCATAGGCCATAAAGCCGATGTCGTCGTCGGTGGGGACCGATTGAAGCACGGTTCGAAGCGACTCTCGGGCGATTTCGAGCTTGGGCTTGCCGTCGATCTGCGCCCACATCGAGCCGGACGCATCGAGAATGATGATGACCTTGTTTGCGGCGAAGCCGAAGGTCGTCATCGACAAAAGGAGGATCGCCGCAGCGACGCCCCGTGCAAGTCCCGCCATCGAAATCTCCTAAATCCGCCCCTGATCCGGGCGGCAAGCTATTTGACGCGGCGCCGGGACACAAGTCCGGGCAGCCAGGTGCGTCGGGCCCGAACCCAGCTTAACAAAAGTCGTGATGACAGCCAGTTCGGGGTGTCGGCAGTGCCGATGGCTTTCCATGATAGGAATTTTTTCTTGACTGGATGCACTCAGCTATGGTACATTTTTGCCCATGGTGCTGATTTGCGCCGGTGACCCGCCGCTCAGGCGGGTTTTTCGTTTGATGCACCCAGCCTACGCGCCGGCGAAGGCTCCGAAGGAACCCGTTACCCGAATTCGCTACCCTGGCCCGATGCGCCGGGGCGCCGAACTTTTCAGCGGAAGCGGAATTCAGTAAGTCGTGCGGCGCTCTTCCGAGGGCGGCCTGCCGAATTGCAGCCGGTAGCTTTGGGCGAAGTAGGAATGCGAGGTGAAGCCGGTCGCTATCGCCACATCGAGGATCGGCATGTTGGTCTGGCGCAGCAGTTCGCGCGCCCGCTCCAGCCGCAACCGCATGTAATAACGGCCGGGCGTGACGCTGAGATGGCGCAGAAACAGGCGCTCGACCTGACGCACCGACAGACCGGCGGATTTGGCCAGCTGCACCGCCGACAGCGGCTCGTCGAGGTGGTCGGCCATCAGTTCGACGATGCGTCTGAGCTTCTCCGACTTGCCGGTCAGGTCGCGTTCCGGGCCGACGCGCTGGCGGTCGCCGGCCGAGCGGATGCGTTCGTGCTGGAACTGGTTGGCGACGCCATTGGCGAGGTTCGAGCCGAAATCGCCGCGCACGATCTCCAGCATCAGGTCGATCGAAGTGGTGCCGCCGGCGCAGGTGTAGCGCTTGCGGTCGATCTCGAAGACATTGCCGGTGCAGTTGATATCGGGGAAGCGTTCGACGAAGCCGGCGCGATTTTCCCAATGGATGGTGCAGCGATAGCCTTCGAGCTGGCCGGCCTCGGCCAGCAGGTAGGAGCCGACCGACAGGGCACCCAGCGCATTGCCGCGCCGGCCCCAGCTGCGCAGTGCCGCCAGCACCTTGCTCTTGCCGGGAAATTCCGTCGTCAGCCCGACCGAGACGAAAAGGATATCGACCGGCGGCAGGTCGGCAACGGCGTAGTCGATCTTGAGCGGCAGGCCATTGGAAGCCATCACCGGATCGCCATCGGCCGACACCGTCGTCCAACCGTAGAAGTCGCGGCCAAGCAACCGGTTCGCCGACCGGAACGTATCGATCGCGGCAGCCAGCGAGAACATGGAGAACTTGTCTACCAGCAGGAATGCGAACTGCCGCCCGCCTTGAACGGGGTCCGTGATGACCGGCCGTTCTGAGGGAACACTGGGGTTCGGCAAAGCTGCGGCTTTCTGGCGGGTCAGAAGGACGGCCGTTTCAATCCGGCCGCTAGGTAGGCCGAGGCTAACGTATTGGCCATCAGCATGGCAATGGTCATCGGCCCGACACCGCCGGGAACCGGCGTGATGGCGCCGGCGGCCTTAGCCGCTTCGGCATAGGCGACATCGCCGACGAGGCGGGACTTGCCCTCGCCCTTTTCCGGCGCCGGAATGCGGTTGATGCCGACATCGATGACGGTGGCGCCGGGCTTCACCCAATCACCCCTGATCATCTCCGGCCTGCCGACGGCCGCGACAAGGATATCGGCGGTGCGGGCCAAGGCGGGCAGATCCCTGGTGCGGCTGTGGGCGATGGTGACGGTGCAGTTGGCGGCAAGCAGCAGGTTGGCCATCGGCTTGCCGACGATGTTGGAGCGGCCGACGACGACGGCGTTGAGGCCGGACAGGTCCTTGCCGCGCACCCGCTCGATCAGAAGCATAGAGCCGGCCGGCGTGCAAGGCACGAAGGCTGTCTCGAGTTCACCGGTGCCGAGCTTGCCGACATTGATGAAATGGAAGCCGTCGACATCCTTTTCCGGCGCGATGGTCTGGATGATCTTGCCGGCGTCGATATGGGCCGGCAGCGGAAGCTGCACGAGGATGCCGTTGATGGCCGGATCGGCGTTGAGATCGCCGATGATCTTCAGCAACGCCGGTTCCGAGGTTTCGGCCGGCAGCGTGTGCTGGACGGAATGAAAGCCGCATTCCTTGGCGGTGCGCGACTTGGACGCGACATAGACCTGGCTGGCCGGGTCCTCGCCGACGATAACCACGGCAAGACCCGGCTTGGCCTGGCCCTTGGCGACAAGCTCAGCCGTCAGGGTCTTGACCGACCCCACAACGTCGCCGGCAACGCTCTTGCCATCAATCACTTCGGCCATGGACTACCCTCAACACCAGAATGCCCAAGCGCGTCGCTTGCGGAAGCGACGCGCTTTTCGATCTTTCACAGCGTGGCATTTTCACGAAAATTCCAACATGCAATCCCGCCAAAGCGCCGTCCCATGCCGTTTACGCGAAACCGGCATGTTTTTGTACGGCACAGCGCAGATTTTTGTGGCTCAGAAGTAGCGACGCCGCACGCGGCTCTCGGTCAGTTCGCGAACCGCTTCGCGGAATTCGCGCAGGCTGGCGCGGATTTCCTCGATTGGCGCTTGCTGCTCGGCATCCTCCGCGGCCCGCGACGGCTCCGCCGATCGCTGATGAGGCTGAGGCGCCTGCTGCTGCGGGAGGGACGGCTGTGGATAGGACTCGGAAGCAGGCTGAGCCGGATCGGGCTGCAGCCCGGCATTGGCGGCCGGCATCGATTGCGGATAGGGATAGGCCGGCGGCTGTGCGTAGCCCAATGGCTGCGCGTAGGGATAGAGCTGCGGCCCGGAATATGGCCGCTGCTGCACCATGGGAGGCGGCAGTGGCGGCTGCGCCGTCTGCTGCGGATGGCCGCCGGGCTGGAAAGGCCGCGACGGGTATGCTGCCGCGGCCGCCTGCCGAGGCTCGAAGGCCGGCGCCGACTGGGGGTAAGCGGAGTATTGCGGATCCTGCATCGGCTTCGCGTTTTCGGCAGAGGCCCATTCAACGGTATCGAACGGCTCCTCCCGGGACGGCCTGCGTGAGACGGACTTGTGCAGCCTCGACAGCAAGGCACCGATCCGGCCGGAACCTTCGGCCGGCGAGACCTCGGCTTGCTGGACAGGCGATGGCGAGCCAGGCGGTGGTGATGCAGGCGGGGGTGTCGATGGCTGCGGCGCTGGTGGTTGTGGCGGCGCCGGCGGCGGCGCTGACCGATATGCCTTGTCTTCGTAAGGCGTCCGGTGTTCGTCCGTGCCATGGTCGCGACGCGAGCGCGAATTGGCAGTGTCACGCAGGCTCTCATAGGCGCCACGCATGGCTCCGAGGCCAATGCCGGAGGCGAAACCCAGCAACAGGCCGGCGAGCGCGACCACGACCCGCGACGGCCCGTTCGGCTCGAGCGGCGCGAAGGCCTTCGAGATCACATTGATGTTGGCTGTGTTGATGTCCTTCTGCTCGCCGGTCTCCTTGGCGCGCAGCAGATACTGTTCGTAGACGGAACGCTTGGCGGTCGCCTCGCGCTCCAGTTCGCGCATCGACACAAGGTCGCTGTTGACGTCACCGCTGCGGACCTTCAGCTGCGCCAGGCGAGAGGCAAGATCCTGTTCGAGCTGGACCGCGCGCTTGAGGTCGACCTGCAGCGACGAGCCGATGCGGCGCAGCTCCGAGGCGATGCGGTCGCGTGCGCCGGCAAGCTGGGCATTGAGCGCCTGGAGTTCGGGATGACGCGGGCCGAACCGAATGGCAGCGCGGTCAGCCTCCTGCTTGAGCGATGCATATTGCGAACGCAGATCGCTCATCGAGTTGGAGTTGATCTCCTCCGGCAAGGTACCGGTGAGAACCGAATTGACGTCGACCGAACGCGCCGAGGCCGCCCGGGCATTCAGCTCCAGCGTGCGGGCGCGGGCAACCGACAGCTGCTCGTTGAGTTTCAGCATTTCGTCATCGCTGATGAGGTGGCCCTGCGCATCGACGAGATCATGGGTAGCCCTGAAATCCTCGACCTTGCGCTCGGCCGCCTCGACCCCTTTGCGCAACTCGTCAAGCCTGGCCGTCAGTTCGTCGGTGGCGCGGCCTGCCGTGTCCGACTGTATCTGGCCGAAGGTCTGCAGGAAGACATCCGTCATCGTGTTGGCGATGAGGGCCGATTTCTCGCCATTCTGCGTGGTGGCGCTGACGGTGATGACGAAGGTCTTGCCGCCGCGCTCGACCGAAAGGCTCTCGGCCAGATTGCCGACAGCAAGTGCACGGCGGCGGGTGTCGTCGACACCCCCCGGCCCGTCATTGCGCGACAGGACGGAGCGGATGAGCGACATGACGCTGAGGCCGCCGCCGCCTTGCCCATTGAATTCCGGATCGTTGACCAGATTGAGCTTGTCGACGACCTTGTTGAGAACGGTGCCTGAGGTCAGCACCCGAACCTGGTTCTCGACGATGGCCAGCGTGGCATCGGAAGCGACGACCGACTGGGTGAGGTCACGATCGGTGAGCTTCAGGTCGCGCGGGTCGACGATCAGTTCGGTGGTGGCCTCATATTTCTTCGGCGTCGACAGCGCGATGGCAAGGCCGAGCGCGGCACCCAGTATTGTCGTCGTCACGATCAGCAGCTTCGACTTGCCGACACCGCGCACGACCTGCATCGGATCGATCAGCGGCTTCCACTGCTGGCTGTCCCTGCCGTCGTTTCGGGATACCGACGCGTCGCCTGCAGCGTAAGGTTCCGATGCATGATCGGCGCGCCGGGCGCCGGCGGTTTCGGCGGCACCAATTTGTGTCCGTGGCGTCGTTTGCGCGCGATATGATGACGAAGCTTGCTCATGATCCCCGTCGGTCACGACCGGATCCGACAGTTTCGGGTTGCGCGCCTCGCGCTGCGAACGGGCGAGGCGATGACGCGTGGCGGCATCCTCGCGCCATGACGGGTCTGCCCGGTCGCCTATCGAGACCAGGGACGCGTCGGGTTCGTCGCCGCGCACAGCCTGGCCAAGCGCCAGCAATGAGCGCTCGCGCTTCCAGTCCTCGCGGTTTTCCCTGTCGACCATCGTCTTGAACTTTACCTTTGGCGACCTGCAAACGGCGCTTGGCCATTCGTTAAGCCACGCTAAACAGGCATGGAAAACAAAAGGTTAATTTTCCCGCACCGAAGCGTCGGTTTCTCGCTTCGGTTGCATCTATTTTCGACACAGGCTTAAGCCTCCAGAACGGCACGTTAAGTTTTCCCGCCTAGGCTCTCCTTGAGAAATGACGCAGGCCAGTGACATACCGCAAAGGCGGCCCCTCGCCCGGATCGGCAGCTTTTTGGCCGAACGACGGGGGCTGCTTCGCGACTATTTCTCGGCGATCAGCGGCGCCGGCGGGCGACTGGTGTTTTCGCTGGCCTATTTCATCGCGCTGGCCAACACGCTGTCCATTTCCGAATTCGGCATGTTCGCCACCGCTTCGGCGGCCGGTGTCATGCTGTCGCGCATCCTCGCCTTCGGTTTCATCTCGGCGCTCTACCGCACCGCCACCATCCGCCCCAATCTGATCGGCACCTTTTCCGCCGGCTTCCTGCTGCTCGGCGTGCTGTCGCTGCCGCTGCTGGCCGCGGCCTCGTTCGGCGTCTACCTGCTTTTCTTCGCCGACACCGTGCCGCTGTCGGTGTTTGCGGCAATCGTCTTTGCCGAAGCGCTGCTGTGGCGGCCGGTCGAGGTGGCGCTGATCGTCAACAATGGCCTGGGCAAATTCGGCCGCGCCGCGCTGCTGGCTATCCTGGCGACCGCGTTGCGGGCGCTTGGCGCGGTGCTGTTCATGTTCTCTGCGCATCACAGCGTCTGGATATGGTCGTGGTTCTATATCGGCGCCAATGCCGCCTCGCTGCTGATTGCCTTCGGCTTCTTCTACCCCCGCCAGCGGTTGCGGCTGCGCATCGAGCTCTATCTCAGGCGATTGGCCGATTCTGTCTACGTGGCCGGCGCCGAAGTGCTGTTCTACCTGCAGATGGAGTTCGACAAGCTGCTGGTGCTGGCGATCGGCGGCCCGCATCTGGCTGGCATCTACGCCATCATTATGCGGCTGGTAGACCTGACCGCCATTCCGATCCGCACCTTCTCGATGATGCTGGTGCAGCGCATGATGCGCGCACCGGAACTGTTGTCACGGCTGGCGGTCAAGAGCGGCATCGAAGGCGGTGTGTTCGCGGTCTCCACGGCAGCGCTGCTGACGCTTGGCATCGTGCTGCATTTCTTCCCCAATGCGCTCGGCAAGAATGTCGCCGAGGCCGCGCCGCTGGTCGTGCTGGCGATCTGCGTGCCTGGCTTGCGCAATCTGGTCGAATATCAGGCCGAGCTTTTGTTCGCGCGCGGCCAGACGCTGGTGCGGGCGCTCAATCTCGGTCTGCTCGCCGCACTGAAGGCGCTGCTTTTGACCTATGTGCTGACGACCATCCTCGACACGCCGAACCTGGTGCTGTCGCTCAATGTCGTCTTCCTGCTTTTGTATCTCGCCTCGACGCTGCTCACCTATTCGGCGATGCGTAAACCGGCAAAGCCCATCTAATCCAGCCCGGTCAAACGGCGGATACGGCCGATATCGGTGCCGATGAAGGATTGCATGCCGATCGCCACCTGCTCCGGCGCCATGGCGGCAACGAAGCGGCGGAACTCGTCGTCCGACAGCGCCTCGCCGGTCCAGTGCACCCGGCAGAACTCCTCCGAACCGTGGAAGTGGCCGGCACCCTGTAGCAAATCGTCGACATAGCGGCCGTAGATCATGCATTCGGAGAATTTGCGCGCCGAGCCGACGACCTCGACCCAGTTGCGACCATGGACCTTCTCGATCTCGCCGCACATGGCCAGCACGGTGTCGCGCCGCCAGGCGATCAGCGTCGAGATGTAGTCGTGGACCGATGTCCGGGACGGATCGATGCCGAGTGCCGACCCCGCGTTGCGCGACCAGATGCGATGCTCCTCATGACCTTCGTCCGCCAGCACGCCGTCGCGGCGGAACAGCCGCGCCTTGCCGTCGCGCCAGAAGGCGGCGCAGTCGAAAGGTTTGAGGAAGGCAACATCGGAATCGCAGAAGATCAGCACATCTTGAGATGCATGCGCCGAGATGGCGATGCGACGCAATTGCTGCACGTGCCAGCCACGCAGCGGCTGGGTCTTCAGGCTGAGCCAGACGCGCCGGCGAAACAGGCTGAGCGGATCATCAAATGCGTGCAGCCAGCGCGGCAGCAATTCACGCTCGTCGACGACCGTGCGGCGGCCGGTTTCCAATTGGCGAAACAGCCTGACGTCGCGATGTTCGACCAGGATGTAATGGTGCGCCGCGCCCGAAACGTGGCGATCAAGTGTCTCGCACAGCAGGCGGCAGCGCTCGAAGTCGGGCGCGTAGCTTGCCGTCACGATGGCCGCCGTCGGTGTCTGCCGCAGCGGGCCTGGCTCGACAGCGGTGCCTGGCACGAACCTGCTGTTCACTTGACATCCTCCGCGGCTTCGGGCGCAAGCGAGAATTTCTGCCTGACGACGCGCAGCAGGAACAGTGGGTTGCCGACCACATAACGGCGCCACAGGCGGCTCGGTTCGACAGCCAACCGGAACAGCCATTCGAGCCGCAGCCGGCGCATCCACAAGGGCGCGCGGGGCACCGCGCCGCTCAGGAAATCAAGCAACGCGCCGACGGCGATCGGCAGCGTGCAGTGGCGCGCGTCGATGTGGCGTTCGATCCACAATTCCTGGCGCGGCACGCCCATGGCGACGAGCAGCACGTCGGGCCGAAGCGCGGCGATCCGGTCGACGATTTCCTGCTCCTGCGAAGCGGGGAAATAGCCGTCATGGATCGCCACGAACCGGTGCTGCACCGCCAAGGCGGCCAGCTTGACCGACGCCGCTTCGGCATTGACACGCGTCGCGCCGAGCAGCCCAACGGTCAGCGGCGTCGTCGAGGCCTGCAGGAAGGCCGGGACGAAATCGGTGCCGTTGAGATTGTCGGGAAACGGCGCCCCGTAGAGGAGCCTCGCCGCCAGATCGATACCGATGCCGTCGGGCAGGATGAGGAAATCATCGAGTGCCCCGGCGAACACCGGGTCGGTATAGGCGATGTTGGCGTTGTGGGCGTTGAGGAAACTGACCTTGGTGAAGCGCCGCTCGGCAATCAACCGGTTCAGCAGGGCGATGGCATCGTTCCAGCGGACCGCAACCACCGGGATGCCAAGGATCGTCATCAGCTTGTCGAGCCCGAACGCAGCGCGGGCGGAATGCATGTTCATGCAAACGCCTCCTGCCTGGCAGGCTCAAGCTCTTCGAGGCCGAGCCGGATGGCAGCGTCGAGCGCCTTGACCTGCGAGCCCCGGAACGCGCTGCCGTCGACGTCGCGGATGTCGGCCGCCGCAGCCTCGAGAGCCCTGGCGAAGGCGACGGGATCGTCGGTGACGACGCAGTTGGCCGGACGGTGGTCGATGCCGCGCAGCGAACGGCTCGTGGCGACCGAAGGCAGGCCGAGTTCGAACGTTTCGATGGTCTTCAACTGGACGCCGCTGCCCGCGGTGCTGATCAGCGGAATGACGGCAGCACCGCGCACGAAAGCCTGCGCGTCGGGCACGCGGCCGACAAGTTCGACACCCGGATGCTTCGAGGCGACGCCCGAAGGCATGTGGCCTGCGATGCGGATGCGGAAATCGGGCCGCAGATGCGGCACCACCTTGTCCAGGAACCAGTCGAGGCCGATGCGGTTCGGCTGCCAGGTCCAGGTGCCGATCAGGGCCGCGTCGCAGTCGATGCGGCGCGGGCCTTTCAGGGTTGGCGCCTGGGCACCGGTCACCAGCGGCAGCACCGCCGAGCGGTTGTCGGAGGCGACACCGAGTGCGGCGCGGTCTTCCTCGGCCAGGGTGAAGACGAAGCGCGCCCGGCGGCAGACACGCTCTTCGACGGCCTTGAGCAACCTCGCCTCACGACGAAACAGCAGGCGCTGGAAGAGGCTGCCGGCGGCAGCGGCGTTCTCCCGCGCCGAAAGATACTCGACATTGTGGGCAACGAAGATCGAAGGCCGCTCGGTGAACAGCTTTTCGAAGGCGCCGGCGAACTGCACGGAATTCAGCACGTAGCCGTCAACCGGTCCAGCTTGCTCGATGGCAGCGAGAACATCGCTGTCGGACACGGCGCGCAGCTTGACCGAGGCGAAGGTGAGGCCCGAAAGCAGCGCCTTGCCGACCCAGGCCAGCTTCTGCCGCGCGGAGGCATTGTCCGTGCGCACGTCGATGGCACCCAGCACCACGGTGTTTTCGGGGTCGGCCGCGGGTTTCCCCGGCCAGGTGAAACCAATGACGGTTACGCGCACGCCAGCGCGCCGCAGGGCGGCGATGATCGCAGCGTTTGCGATCTCGTAGCCCGAGGCGAGAGCACCGTCGGGCACGATCGATGTGGCGAACAGTAGATGCATCTCACCTATCCAGTGGTGTAGCCGGTAGCAAAGCGCGGTGAACCCTTGATTAAGCGAGCACATTCGACGGCCGAAAGCCTCTGCTTGCAGGCGTTCTCCGTGCAAGGTGATTAACGAAACCTTATCAACCGCGGTGCTACCAGAGCCCAACTCACCATGTGGCTGGACACGGATGATCCCTTTGCCATCGGACGGTTCGGTATCGGTCGCGGGACGCACGCCGCGGCTTGACGTCGAGGCCGTCGAAGCCGTCGTCACCTTGCCGACCTTCAAGCGTCCCGAGCAGGTGCTGGAAACGCTGGCGTCGCTGCGAGCGCAGCAAACCGGCAGGCGCTTTGCCGTGATCGTCATGGAGAACGAAGCCGAGGCGCGGGCCGGCGCCAAGGCAGCGCTGCCGCTGTTCGAGCGGGGCGAAATGTCGGGCCTGGTCATCATCGCGCATGAGCGCGGCAATTGCAGCGCCTACAATGCCGGCTGGCAGACAGCCATCCTGCAATTCCCGAACTTCAGGCATCTGCTGGTCATCGACGATGACGAGATCGCCGATCCGCAGTGGCTGGAACGGATGTGCCGGGCTGCCGAAACGCTCAGTGCCGATATTGTCGGCGGCCCGCAGGTGCCCGTGTTTGCCGACCCCGCCCATGCGCGATGGGCCGAGCATCCGGTGTTCGCGCCGCCTTATCGGGCAACCGGGCGGGTGCCGGCGCTCTATTCGTCCGGCAATCTTCTGGTCGGGCGCAACGTGCTGATCGCCATGGGTCCACCCTTTCTCGATCTCAGATTCAACTTCATGGGCGGCGGCGATTCCGACTTTCTCAGCCGGTCGGCGCAAAAGGGCTTTGTGCTGGGCTGGTGCGCCGAGGCCAAGGTGCATGAAACCGTCCCGGCCCGGCGTATCGAAGCCGACTGGATCCGGGCCCGCAGCCTGCGCAACGGTGTCATCTCGACACTGGTCGAAAAGAAGAAGCGCGCCGGCACACCGCTGGCCGGCGCCAAGGTGTTGCTGAAGAGCCTGGCACTGCTTGCCGCCTCGCCGCTTCGCGGCCTGATCCGGCTGGCGCGGACCGGATCGCCTGATATCGCCATCTACCCTGTCCATGTGGCGCTGGGCCGCGTGCTGGCCGAATTCGGATATGCCAATGAGCAATATCGCCAGCCTGAGAAAAACTGAGCGCGCGCCGCTCAGCGCCGCGTTCACGCGCGAAGGCGTGGCCACCGCCATTGCCGCGCTGCTGTTGACCGTCATCATGGTGTCCTTCCGGCCGTTCCAGCCGGGCGGCGCAGAACTCGCCGGTCAAGGCGGCGACATCGTCAACCAGCTTGGCTTCGGTTCGCTCGGCGCCATGTCGATCTTCTCGCTGATGGCCTTTGCCGATCCGCGTGTGGTGCGCTCGCTGCTCAGCCCGTCCTGGATGCTGATGCTGGGCTTCTTTTTCCTCTCGGTGATCCTGTCGACCGATCCGCCTTCGGCCATGCGCGCCGCCTCCTTCACCCTGATCGGCATCCTGACGATGGCGACGATCCTGGTGCTGCCTCGCGACGCCGAAGCCTTCTCGAAGGTGATCATCTTCACCGCCGTCGTGGTCATGGGCCTTTCCTATCTCGGGCTCATCGTTTTTCCGCATGAGGCGATGCACACCGCCGACTCGCAGGAGCCTGAGCATGCCGGCCTGTGGCGCGGCGTGTTCACCCACAAGAACATCGCCGGGCCGATCATGGCCTGCCTCAGCTTCGCGGGCCTCTATCTCTACCGGCGCGGACAGCGCTACTGGGGTGCCGGGATCTTCTTCGCTGCGATGATCTTCATGCTGCACACCGGCTCCAAGACGACAGCCGGCCTGGTGCCGTTCTCGATCCTGATCGTCATGTTCCCGAGCCTGATCGGCATGCGGCTCGGCACGCCGATCCTGTTTGCGCTGGCGATCGTCGCGACAGCGGTCGGCACGCTGGGCATCGTATTCCTGCCGCCGATAAAACATCTCGCGGCGATCTATTTCCCGGACATGACCTATACGGGCCGCACGACGCTGTGGGAGTTCGCCGGCAGCATGCTCGCGAAGAAGCCATGGACCGGTTACGGCTATGAGAGCTTCTGGGGCACGCCCTTGCTGCTCAACCAGGACCAGCCCTTCGACCGGCCGTGGGACATCCGGACCATCGTGCACGGCCATGACGGCTACCTCGACATCGCCGTGCTGATGGGCATTCCGGCACTCTGCGTGGCGGTCTACACTTTCCTCATCGCGCCGCTGCGCGACTACATGCGCATTCCGTTGCGCAGGGAAAACATTTTTCTCGGTGACTTCTTCATGATGGTGGTGCTGTTCACGGCGCTGAACGCTTTTCTCGAAAGCTTCTTCTTCCATCGCGGCGACCCGGTCTGGCTGTTCTTCGTGCTCGGCGTATTTGGCCTCAGGCAAGTCTCGCTGCGGCCGATGGCAGTGCGCGATCCCGATCGCGGCTCGCGATCTTTCCGTTCCTCCTGACGGGGGCTTCCCCGGGGAAGCGCCAGCGTCTATGTGAAAGCCTTCCTTCGGAGGGCTTTTGATGACGATCAGGCTTGTTCTCGCCGGCTGCGGCAATATGGGTTACGCCATGCTCTCAGGCTGGCTGAAATCCGGTAAGCTTGCGCCATCGGCGGTTTTCGTGGTCGAGCCCAATGCCGATCTGCGCAATCGCGCGGCCACGCTGGGCTGCGCGACATCAGCCGATGCCGGCAGCATCCCGGCCGATGCCGTGCCCGATCTCGTCGTCATCGCGGTGAAGCCGCAGGTGATCCGCGATGTCACCTCCGCCTACAAGCGTTTCGGCGATGGCCGCACCACCTTCGTCAGCATCGCCGCCGGCACGCCGGCCAACACCTTCGAGGAAATCCTCGGCAGCCGCGCGCCGATCGTGCGCTGCATGCCCAACACACCCGCGGCAATCGGCAAGGGCATGATGGTGGTGTTCTCCAACAAGCTCGTGTCGGATGACACCAAGCGTTTCGTCGCCGATCTTTTGTCGGCGAGCGGCGAAGTGGCCACCATCGACGACGAGGGCCTGATGGATGCGGTGACCGCCGTCTCCGGATCTGGGCCGGCCTACATCTTCCATTTCATCGAAGCGCTGACCGTGGCCGCCGAGAAGGCCGGGCTGCCAACGGCGACCGCCAAGCTGCTCGCCATGCAGACAGTCTATGGCGCCGCCTCGCTCGCCGCCGAAAGCGGCGAGGAACCGGGCGTGCTGCGCCAGCAGGTCACCAGCCCCAACGGCACGACGGCCGCGGCGCTGGCCGTGCTGATGGGCGAGCACCGGCTGACGCGCCTTCTCACAGAGGCGGTGGAGGCTGCGCGGCTGCGGTCGGTCGAGCTGGGGAAGTAATCGTCAACTCCTCCGCTGCCGAAGGTTTGATGGGTCGGACGTGCTTGCGTTGATGGCTTGGCGGAAATGCACATCGCTTCGTCATCCTGGGGCGAAGCAAGGAGCGCAGCGACGCGGCGCAGACCCCAGGATCCATGCCGCGACTTCAAAGCGCTGCTGCGGTGCAGAATTCTGCTCCGCTGCATTCCTCGACCAAGATCACGGCATGGATCCTCGGGTCTGCGCCGCGTCGCTTCGCTCCTGCTCCGCCCGTGGATGACGAAGGCGGGGAGGCTTCGGCCAATCTCCAGGTTTAGTGCCGCCCACCGGTCAGCAGAGAGATCATCTGCGCCCGCGGGCCAATAGAGACAATCTCTCTCTATGGGGCTGTCCAAACAGCCTTTCTGTCTGCATCGGGACGGATAATCTTCCCGCATCAGTCCGAACCGGGAGGTCTCGACCATGTCCGCGCATTTCGCCCGCTCGCATCGCCATGAAGCGCTCGATCGCCTCGCCGACCGCCGGCTGCTGCGTGAACTCGCCTATGTCGATGGCCACTGGACGGCGAGCGAGGCTGCCGAAAGCTTCGAAGTCACCGACCCGGCCACCGGCACCACAGTCGCTTTCGTCGCCGCGCTCGACGGCCGGCAGACGACGAAGGCGATCGATGCCGCCGCGCGCGCCTTCCCGGCGTGGCGGGCGCTGTTGCCGCAGGAGCGCTCGAAAATCCTGCGGAAATGGTTCGAGTTGATCATCGCTGCAAAGCAAGACCTCGCTCTGCTGATGACGCTGGAACAGGGCAAGCCGCTGCAGGAGTCGCTGGGCGAAATCGACTATGCCGCTTCCTTCGTCGAATGGTATGCCGAAGAAGCAAAACGCTTGAATGCCGAGAGCGTCACAAGCCATCTGCCGGGCGCCGAGATGATGGTGCGACGCGAGCCGCTCGGTGTCGTCGGCGTCGTCACGCCGTGGAATTTTCCGTCGGCGATGCTGACCCGCAAGGCTGCGGCAGCCCTTGCCGCCGGCTGCACGATCGTTGCGCATCCGTCCTCGGAAACACCGCTGTCGGCGCTGGCGCTGGCCGAACTCGGCGAACGCGCCGGCTTGCCCGCCGGCGTCTTCAACATCATCACCGGCAAGGCTTCGACCATCGTCGGCCGGATGTGCGAAGATCCGCGCGTCCGTGCCATGAGCTTTACCGGCTCGACCGAGATCGGCCGGCTGATCGCCGCGCAAAGTGCTGCGACGATGAAGCGGCTGGTGATGGAGCTTGGCGGCCACGCCCCGCTGATCGTCTTTGCCGATGCCGATCTGGACAAAGCGGTTGATATCGCCATCGACGCCAAATTCGCCACGTCGGGCCAGGACTGCCTCGCTGCCAACCGTATCTATGTCCAGCGTCCGATCTACGATCGGTTCTGCGCCGCCTTCGCCAAGCGTATCGAGACGTTGCGGACCGGCAATGGCCTTGCTGATAGCACCGACATCGGCCCGCTGATGCACGAGCGCGCCGTCAAGAAGGTCGAGGAACAGGTCGCCGATGCCATCGCTCACGGCGCGCGCTGCCTCACCGGCGGCAAGCGGCACCAGGCTGGCCCACTGTTCTATCAGCCGACGCTGCTGGCCGATGTCACCGATGAAGCACTGATCATGCGCGAGGAGACGTTTGGTCCGGTTGCCGCCGTGACGCCGTTCGACAGCGAGGATGAAGTGATTGCCCGCGCCAACGCTACCGAATATGGCCTCGTTGCCTATGTCGTGACCGAGAATGGCGGCCGGCAGCAGCGCATGGGCCGCGCGCTCGACTACGGCATGGTCGCCATCAACCGCGTCAAGATCACCGGCGCGCCGATTCCGTTCGGCGGCGTCAAGCAATCGGGCATCGGGCGCGAAGGCTCGCGCCACGGACTCGAGGCTTTCACCGATCTCAAATATCTCTGCCTGGATGTAGCTTAAGCTGCGCCGGAATCGCCGTTTTGTCAGGAGTCAAAAGAATGCTCGACCAGTCCAACGAACTCGCCGCCTGGGATCGCGACCACTTCTTCCATCCCTCGACCCATATGGGCACGCATGCGCGGGGCGAAAGCCCGACGCGCATCATGGCCGGCGGTGAAGGCGTCACCGTCTGGGACAACAATGGCAAGAAGAGCCTCGATGCCTTCGCCGGCCTCTATTGTGTCAATGTCGGCTACGGCCGTCAGAAGATCGCCGATGCCATCGCCGCCCAGGCGAAGAACCTCGCCTACTACCACGCCTATGTCGGCCACGGCACCGAGGCCTCGATCACGCTGGCCAAGATGATCATCGATCGCGCGCCGCAGGGCATGTCGCGCGTCTATTTCGGCCTCTCCGGTTCCGATGCCAACGAAACCAACATCAAGCTGATCTGGTACTACAACAACGTGCTCGGCCGGCCGGAGAAGAAGAAGATCATTTCGCGCTGGCGCGGCTATCACGGCTCGGGCGTGATGACTGGATCGCTGACCGGGCTCGACCTGTTCCACAACGCCTTCGACCTGCCGCGCGCACCGATCCTGCACACCGAGGCGCCCTACTATTTCCGCCGCGCCGACCGCTCGATGAGCGAGGAGCAATTTTCTCAGCATTGCGCCGACAAGCTCGAGGAGATGATCCTGGCTGAGGGTCCGGAAACCGTCGCGGCCTTCATCGGCGAGCCGATCCTCGGCACCGGCGGCATCGTGCCGCCGCCGGCCGGCTATTGGGAAAAGATCCAGGCGGTGCTGAAGAAGTACGACGTGCTTCTGGTCGCCGACGAGGTGGTGACGGGCTTCGGCCGGCTGGGCACCATGTTCGGCTCCGACCATTACGGCATCAAGCCGGACCTGATCACCATCGCCAAGGGCCTGACCTCGGCCTATGCGCCGCTGTCGGGCGTCATCGTCGCCGACAAGATGTGGCAGGTGCTGGTTGAGGGCTCCGACAAGCTCGGTTCGCTCGGTCATGGCTGGACCTATTCGGCGCATCCGATCTGCGTCGCCGCCGGTGTGGCCAATCTCGAACTGATCGACGAGATGGATTTGCTGACAAATGCCCGCGAGACCGGCGCCTATTTCCGCGCCGAACTGGCCAAGGCGGTCGGCGGCCACACGAATGTCGGGGACGTCCGCGGCGACGGCATGCTGGCGGCGGTGGAATTCGTTGCCGACAAGGACGACCGGGTGTTCTTCGACGCCTCGCTCAAGATCGGCCCGCAGGTGGCGACGGCACTTGCCGCAAGCGGCGTCATCGGCCGCGCCATGCCGCAGGGCGATATTCTCGGCTTCGCGCCGCCGCTCTGCCTGACCCGCGAGGAAGCCGACATCGTCGTGTCGAAGACCGCCGATGCCGTGAAGAGCGTGTTTGCCAATCTCTGAGATCGACCGATGAATGCCATGATCAGAACCCTCCCCGCCACCATGGCCGCCGTGCTGCTCACCGGGCACGGCGGACCGGAAAAACTCGTCTACCGCAGCGATGTGAAAGTGCCCGGGCCCGCTCCCGGTGAAGTGCTGGTCAAGGTCAGCGCTTGCGGGATGAACAACACCGATGTCTGGGTGCGCCAGGGCGCCTATGGCACGGAGGAGGACGCTGCCGCCGTGTCGACATGGCGCCGCCAGGGCAACACGCTTGTTTTCCCGCGCATCCAGGGCACGGACACCGTCGGTATCGTCGCCGCCGTCGGCGAAGGCGTATCGCCGGACCGTATCGGCGAACGGGTGATGGTCGATTTCTCGATCTACAACCGCGACGACGATTCACTCGCCGACATCGATTATATGGGCCATGGCCGCGATGGCGGTTACGCCGAATACCAGGCCGTGCCGGCCGAGAACGCTCATGTCATCGACACCGACATGAGCGATATCGAACTCGCCACCTTCTGCTGCGCTTACCTCACCGGTGAACAGATGCTGGAGCGCGCCGCGCTCAAGGCCGGCGAGCGTGTGCTGGTCACAGGCGCCTCGGGTGGTGTCGGTTCGGGCATCGTGCAACTGGCACGGGCGCGCGGCGCCATTCCCTATGCGGTCGTCGGCAAGGGCAAGGAACAGGCGGTGCGCGACATCGGGGCCGAGGTTGTCATCACCCGTGGTGTTGCCGACCTGCCGCGAGCCGTGAACGAGGCGACCGGAGGCCAGCCGATCGACGTGGTGGCCGACCTCGTCGGCGGCGCCATCTTCAACGACCTGTTGCGTATTCTCAGGCCCGAGGGCCGTTACACTACCGCAGGCGCGATTGCCGGCCCGGTCGTGCAGTTCGATCTCAGGACCATGTACCTGAAGCAGTTGCAGCTGCATGGCTCAAGCCAGGGCACGCGCGCGGATTTCCGCCGCATCGTTGGCTACATCGAGGCGAGAAAGATCCGGCCGCTGGTCGGCGGCGTCTACAAGCTCTCCGATTTCCACCATGCGCAGGCGGATTTCATCGCCAAGGATTTCGTCGGCAAGCTGGTGGTGGTGCCGGATGCCATGTGGGGCTCGGCTGGCTGAACAACGCTCGTCTCAACCGTGCTGGGCCGCTCTCAGCAGCATGCCGAACAGGTCGCGCGGCTCGTCGGGGTCGGCCAGCATGTCGAGTTCCTGGTAGAGGCCAGTCGAGCGCAGCTGATCCCTGACATAGCGCAGCGCCGAAAAATCCTCGATGGCGAAGCCGACCGAATCGAACAGCGTGATCTGACCGGGATCGCGCCGGCCTTGTACGGCGCCCGACATCACCTGCCACAGCTCGATCACCTCATGATCCGGCGCAAGCTGCTGGATCTCGCCCTCGATGCGCGTCTGCGGCGGATATTCGACGAAGATATCGGAGCGCAGCAGGATATCGCGGTGCAGTTCGGTCTTGCCCGGACAGTCGCCGCCGACCGCGTTGATGTGCACGCCGGAGCCGACCATATTGTCGGTGAGGATGGTGGCGTACTGCTTGTCGGCGGTGACGGTGGTGATGATGTCGGCTCCCTCGACCGCCTCCTGCGCGGTGCCGCAGGCGACCATGTCGAAGCCGAGACCGGCGAGATTGCGGATGCATTTTTCGGTGGCAGTGCGGTCGATGTCGTAAAGCCTCAGCCTGTCGACGCCGAGCAGCGCCTTGAAGGCCACCGCCTGGAATTCGGCCTGGGCGCCGTTGCCGATCAGCGCCATGCAGCTGGAGCCGGCCGGCGCCAGGTATTTGGCGGCCAGAGCCGACATCGCCGCCGTGCGCAGTGCGGTCAGGATCGTCATTTCGGATAGCAAGACAGGATAGCCATTGTGGACATCGGCGAGCATGCCGAAAGCGGTCACCGTCTGGCGGCCTTCGCGCATGTTCTTGGGATGGCCGTTGACGTATTTGAAGCCGTAGACCTCGCCGTCGCTGGTCGGCATCAGCTCGATGACGCCCTCGGCGCTGTGCGAGGCGACGCGCGGCGTCTTGTCGAACAGCTCCCAGCGGCGGAAATCATCCTCGATGTAGCCGGCCAGTTCGACGAGGAAGCGCTCGACGCCGATCTTCAGCACCAGCTTCATCATATGATCGACGCTGACGAAGGGCACGATGTTGAGATTGGGGATCATTTTTTCTTATCCTTGCCGCATGCGGGCGGTCAGTCCTGGCGATGCGCGTTGTGCGCCTTCATCATCGCCGCCAGCGCCGGATCGTTTTGTTCCAGCGCCCCGATAGCTCCGCCCGTGTCGTAGAGGCGCTCATCCTGTCCCATCTTGAACTTGGCTTCGAGCCGTTCGATCGGCAGGTCAAACCCAAGGATATGCGGTATGCGCCGCTCCATGCCGCCTGGTCCCAGTTCGCGCATGCACCAGCGGTCGTCGCGCTCCTTCTCCAGCACGTCGACAAGCTGCAGGAGATGCCGGGCGGTGGCATGATCGTCGAGCGGCACCGGATGCCCATGACAATGCACGACAGCAAAATTCCAGGTCGGCGCGCTGTCGCGCACCGGATTGCGCGGATACCAGGACGGCGAGATGTAGCCATGCGGACCGTGAAAGATGGCGACCGTCTCCCTGCCCTCGGCGATCAGCGCGCTGTGCGGATTGGCCCTGGCGAGATGCGAGACCAGCGTTCCGTTTTCACCCCGCGCGCGATCGAGCACGAAGGGAAGATGCGAGACGACAAGACCCTGCGGTCCCGATGTCACCACCGCGGCGAAGGCCGCGGCCTCGATCAGGCCGAACACCTCGTCGCGCGACAGTGGCGCGAACTCGAGCTTGGTATACATCAGGTCAGCTTCGCTGGGCGCGAACCGCCGGGATCAGGCCTTGCGGGCGAACCAGCAGCACGGCGATGACGCCCGACAGCACGATGGCGTCGCGATAGGGCGCGATCGCTCCCGGCAGTGTCGCCTGCAACAGCACCTCGATGATGCCGAGCAGGAAGCCGCCGGCGACCGCACCGGGCAGGCTGCCGAGCCCGCCGACGACGGCGGCGATGAAGGCCTTCAACACCGGCGTAAAGCCCATCAGCGGATCGACCGAGGCACGCTGCGCCACCCACAGCATGGCCGCCAGCCCGGCCAGCAGGCCGGAGAGCAGGAAGGCGGTGGCGATGATGCGGCTGGCCGGAATGCCCATCAGGCGCACGACGTCGAAATCTTCCGCCGCGGCGCGCATCGCCGTGCCGGTCACCGAGCGGCGCAGGAAGACTTCCAGCGCAATCAGCGCCAGTGCGGAGACGACGATGGAGATGCTGGGACCGACGCCGATGGTGAAGTCGCCGAAGGAGAAGGCGCCGGTCATCCAGCTAGGCATGGCGACAGCTTGCGGCCGTGCCGAGATGCCGTTCTGGAAGACGACCTTCAGCAAGCTGGAAACCGCGAAGCTGGTCAACAGCAGGCTGGTGACGCTGGCGCCGCGCATGGGCCTGAAGGCGATACGCTCCATGGCGACGGCGGCGAGCGCGCCGCAGGAGACGGCGACAAGCACCGCCACCGGGAACGGGAAGCCGAGCACCAGCGAGGCCAGAAGCGCATAGCCCGACAGCGTCATCAGCTCGCCATGGGCGAAGTTGATGAGGCCGACGATGGAAAAGACGATCGCCAGCCCGAGCGCCAGCAGGGCATAGACGCCGCCGAGGCTCACCGCATTGATGATCTGCTGCGCGATCATGCTTCTTAAGCTCCCAGATAGGCTTGGCGGACGAGGTCCGATGAAGCGAGTTCTTTTGCCGTGCCCGACAGCACCACCTCGCCATTGGCGAGCACAACGGCGCGGTCGGCGATTTCGAGCGCCAGCGCCACATTCTGTTCGACCAGCAGGATGGTCAGGCCCTTGCGGCGCAGTTCGGCGATCAGGTCGAAGACGGTGTCGATCAGTTGCGGGGCAAGGCCGAGCGAGGGCTCGTCGAGCAGGATCATGCGCGGCTTGCCCATCAGCGCGCGGGCGATGGCCAGCATCTGCTGTTCGCCGCCCGACAGATTGCCGCCCTTGACGCGGTGGTAGCGGCGCAGGATCGGGAACAACTCCAGCATCTCCTCCTCGCGCAGCCTTGCCTCGGCCGCCGGCTGATGCACTGCGCCGCCGAGACGCAGATTGTCGGCCACCGTCAGGCTGGCGAAGATACGGCGGCCTTCTGGAACCAGCGCGACGCCCTTGCGGGCAATCGCCTCCGGCGCCAGGCCGGTGATGTCGACACCGTCGAAGACCACCTTGCCGGATGCCGCCGGCACCAACCCGGCGACGGCGCCGGCAAGAGCTCGACGCTCGGC
>NZ_RZPH01000029.1:0-15831 GCF_004022825.1 Mesorhizobium sp. M7A.F.Ca.CA.004.04.2.1 | reverse complement strand
GCGCAGGAAGACGCTTGTCAGCCGCGCCTGGACGGTCCAGCCATCGAATGGCGTATAGCCCGCTCGCGACACCTGATCGGCATTGGCGATCGTGCTGGACTGGCGCGGATCGAGGATGAGGATATCGGCATCGTAGCCGGTGGCGATCCGTCCCTTGCGCCGGCCAAGCCCGAAGCGCTCGGCCGGATTGCGGGCGCACAGGCGCACCAGATCGGACAATGCGATCAAGCCTTCATCGACCAGTTTCAGCATGGTCTGCAACAGTGTCTGCAGCCCTGGCATGCCACCTGGAATGTCGGCAAAGGCCGCATAGGATGCAGCCTTTTCGATTGGCGCGTGCGGCGCGTGGTCGGTGGCGACGATGTCGATCAGTCCTCCGCTCAGCGCGGCGCGCAGCGCATCCACATCATGCGGCGAGCGCAGGGGTGGCGAGGCCTTGAGATTAGCGCCTTGCATCTCATAATCGCTGGCGGTGAAGAAGAGGTTCTGCGGCGTTGTTTCGACGCTGGCGTCGGCCATGCCGCGCAGCCGGCCCCACGTCTCGACGCCGAGTTCGGAATTGATCTGGCGGACATGAATTCTGGTTTCGGCAGAGGCGGCGGCGATGAGCGCCCGGGCGATGCCGTTGGCTTCGGCGAGTGGCGGCCGGCTGGCCTGAAAGGCGGCGATGGTGCCGGGGCGGTCGCGTAGTGTGCTGCCGGTCAGGATCGATTGATCGCCGGGCGAGATGCCGATCAAAGTGTCGCTGCCGGCGAAAGCCTTCAACGCCTCGGCCACGGCGTCGGACGTCGCGAAGAGGAAGTCATCGGGCACATCGGCGGTGAACAGCTCGAACGAGACCGGCGCCAAGTCCAGCACGCGAGGGATAAGCGACAGGTTGCGGCTGACGACGGTCTGCAAGCCGACATCGACATGTATGCGGGCCTCGGTCATCGCCATCTTGTCGGCAAGCTGTTCGGCTGTGGCTGTCCATGGCTCGTCGGTCGGCATGTCGAGCACCGTCGTCACGCCGCCAAGGGCCGCGGCATGCGTGCCCGAGGAAAAGTCATCCTTGTGTGTCAGTCCAGGCTCGCGCAGGTGCGCGTGCGCGTCGACCAGGCCGGGCAGCAGATAGGCACCGGCCGCATCGATGACTGTCCTGGCCGAGGCCGTCTCGCCAGGCTGGACAAGCGCCGCGATACGGCCATCGGTAATGCCCACATCGCGCCGCTCGAACCCTTCGGCGTTGACGATGGTGGCTCCCCGGATCAGGGTTTCGAACATGCCGTCTTGTTTCCGTTAGCCGCGCCGCTCGAAGCTGGCATGGCTCTCCAGCCAGAACCGGGCAATCTCTTCGCGGCGCATGAAGGCAGCGGCCGGGTTCTGCTTCACATGTTCGATCACCTCGCGCAGCCCGGACGCCCGGTTGGGTTGGCCCATCCAGCGCGCATGGATGCCGATCGTCAGCATGCGGCCGCCGGTCTCGTCGGCTTCACCGAGCATGTAATCGATCGCCGAGCGGCAATCCTCAGCGAAGTCGCGCGGTTTGCTGTAGCCCGGCGCCACCAGATAACGGCTGTCGTTGAGCGTCTTGGAATAGGGCACGACCAGGATTTCCGTGCCCCGATGGTCGAGGAAGTAGGGCAGGTCGTCATTGCAGGGATCGGAGTGATAGAGGAAGCTGCCTTCCTCGACGAGCAGATCGCGCGTGTTGACGCTGGGCAGCGAGCGGCAGTTCCAGCCGAGCGGCCGCCTCCCCAGTAGTGTCTCGTAAAGCCCGACCGCTTCATGCAGCTGGCGCTTTTCCTCGCTGCGCTCCATGGTCGTATAGTCGATCCAGCGTAGGCCGTGGCCGAGCAGATCGTGTCGTCGCGTCTTCATCCATTCGACGAAGGGCGGGTTGCGCTCCAGCGCCACCGCGCAAGCTGAGATGGTGATCGGGATGTCGTAGCGATCAAAAAGCCGTGCCAAGCGCCAGACGCCGGCGCGGCTGCCATATTCGAAATGCGTCTCGGTGCCGAGGTCGCGCACCGGCGGGCTCGAGGTGAGATTGTATTCGCCCCAATTGTCGTTGCGGCCATCTTCGAGCCAGGAATATTCCGAGCCCTCCTCATAGTTGAGCACGAGGTTGATGGCGAGCTTGACGCCGCCGGGCCAGGTCACGAAGGGCGGATTCGGACCATAGCCGACGAGGTCGCGCGGCTGGGGCGGTTGCGAGGCAGCGCTTGGCGTCATGGCAAATTCCTCTCATCTCGTTTCGTTGGCGGTTATCCAGTCCATGTAGGCGTGGAAGGCTTCCTTGCCCGGACGCGGCCGCCATGTAGTGTCGCGCAGGATGCGGGCGATGTCATACGCGCCCCACATGCCGCCCTTCAGTCTCACATCCTGGACGATATTGGCGTCTTCTCCTGGTGTCACTTCGGCCTTCAGGCCCGGCACGCGTTCCCTTGCCCAGCCGACGATCTCGCCGATGGTCTGGCTAGACCCGGAGCCGATGTTGTAGTGACGGTAATTGAGGCGCGGTGCATCGATCAGCGCGAGGATCGCGGCGGCAACGTCGGTCGAGACGATATAGTCGCCGACCGGCTCCAGGCTGTTCGGCCTGATCGTCTCGCCGGCTAAAGCCATATGTGCGACGCGGTTGGGAACATGGCGAAAGTTGCGGCTCTCGGTCGCGCGGTCCATCGGGCCGTAGACCGAAGCAAGTCGCACCGAGACCGCCGACAGGTCGAACAGGTCGGCATAGCGGTTGGTCACCATCTCGGAGGCGAATTTCGAGATGCCGTAGAGCGTCAACGGCGCGACATAGCCGTCTTCCGGCAGCGGCTCGCTGCTCCAGTCGGGGCCATTGTGACGGTAGACGGAGCCGGAACTGACATAGACGAAGCGCTTGAGGTCCGGTCTCTCTCGCGCCCAGTCCAGCATCCGCACGGTGCCCATTAGATTGACGTCGACGATGCGGGCCGGGTCTTCGGCCTCGGGCTGCCGTTTTGCCTCCGAGGCGCTGCCGCGCGAGATCGGCGTGATTGTCGCGCCATGCACGATCGCCGTGATGCCTTGCTCGTCTAGCGCCGCGGACCAGGCTTTCGGGTCGAGGACGTCGGCGGCGACCACTGTGAGCCGGTCGCGCACCGGGGCGAAATGCTTTTCGGCCGCCGCGTCCAGGCCGGACCGGTCGAGGATCACGGCCCGGGCTTGCGGATCGCGGTCGAGCCATGCGCGCGCGACCACGCTCATGACAAAGCCGGTGCCTCCGGTGACAAGCAGCGTCATGTGAACTCCTTCTAAGTTGAACGAACAGGATCAGCGCGTTGCATAGCCGCCGTCCACGAGCATGTCGGATCCGGTGACGAAGGATGCGTCCGATGACAAAAGGAAAGCGGCCGCCGCGGCGATCTCATCCGGCTCTGCGATGCGGCCGAGCAGATGGGCGGGGCCAAGACCCGCATTGGCGGCCTCGAAGTCCGGAAATCTGCGCAGCAGGCGCGCTGTCGCCACCGCGCCCGGCGACAGGCTGTTGACGCGCACATTGTCCGGCGCATGGTCGACCGCCATCGCCTTGGCGAGATGGATCAGCCCCGCCTTGGCAGCGCAATAGGCGACGGCATTGGCGGTGGCGACGCGTCCGAACTGCGAGCCGATGAACACCACCGAGCCGCCGCCACCCACCGCGATCAACGGCACCGCGAACTTGCTCATCAGGAACGCACCGGTCAGGCTGACGTCGAGTTCGCGGCGCCAGGACTGTTCGTCGAGATCGACGACGGTGGCATTGGTCGATGGCGCGGCGGCGTTGTGCACCAGTCCGTCCAGCCGGCCGAAGCGCTGCCTTGCGATGTCGACGGCGCTGCGAGCCTGCTCCGCATCGGTCACATCGCAGCCGCAGGCGGAAGCGGCGGCGCCGAGCTCATCGGCAAGGGCTTGCGCCGCCTCCAGCTCATAATCGGCGCAGATCACGCCGGCGCCTTCCGCGACGCAGCGCCGGGCAATGGCCGCGCCAATGCCGCTTGCGGCGCCTGCTATCAGGACAGCGCTGCCTTCGAGACGGTTCATCGCGGCCTCCTCAAACCCGTTCCTCGATACGTTGCATGACCGGCGCCGTGACCGGCCGGCGCAGAAGATTGTAGCAGGCGGCCAACGTGACCAGGGCAGCGCCGCCGCCGAGCAGCAGGAACATGGCGGGAGGTCCAAGATGCGCCATCAACCCCGCGGCGACGCCCGGCGTTGCCACATTGCCGATCGAGTAGAGCAGGAGCAGCGTGCCGGAGGCGGCGACCATGTGCCGGCTATGAAGCTGCGATGCGCCGAAGGCCATCGCCACCGGATAGATCGTCAGCGCCGTGGCGCCATAGATGAAGAACAGCACGAAGAGCAGAGGCACCGACAGGGTGCCGACCCAAGCGATCAAGGCGCAGGCCGTCACCGATACCAGCCCTTGCACCAGCAGTATCAGGCGGCGGTCGAAACGGTCAGAAAGCCAGCCGACCGGGGTCTGCGCCACCATTCCGGCAATGCTTATCGTGGTCACCAGCCAGACCGTGGCCGCCGCCGACAGGCCGATCTGCGTTCCGTAAAGAGGCGTCAGCACGAAGACGTTCATGTTGGTGATGCCGCCCTGGAAAATCGCCACGACCGTCACCGGCGCCAGCCTGAAGAGCGCCAGCGGTCCCAGCCGCCTGTCTGCCTTGGCTCCGGACGCGGGCGCCGGATCACTCGGCACCGAAGGCAGCGCCGGCCAGCGCACCCCGGCGAAGTTGGGCGCAAAGGCCACAAGCACCGTCGCCATCGCGACCAGAAACAGATGCGGAGATTGCGGACCGACCATCGCCACCAGGACCTGGCCAAGCAGCACGGCAATCGCCGTCGTCAGCATGTAGAGCGCGAATAGCGAGCCGCGATTGTGCTGTTCGGCATAGAGATTGATCCAACTCTCGCAGACGACGAACATCGAGGCCATCGACATGCCGCCGAGCAGCCGCAAGCAGAACCATGCCGGCATGAAGTCGGTAACGACGAAGCCCAGGGCCGACAGCAGCGCAGTTGCCAGGACCAGCAGGAATGTCCGCTCATGGCCGTAGCGGGTGACCAATGGACGCGTCACTAGGCATCCGATCAGGAAACCGGCCGGATAGGCGGTCAGCACGATCTGCACGGTTCCGGGATCGACGCCGGCTTTGCCGAGGTGGAACGACACCGCTGTCGTCAGCATGGCGCTGCCGATACAGGCGAAACAGACGCCTGCCATCATCGGCAGCGTTGCGCGGGAGCGCTCGGCGTTCTGCCAAAAGCGCATCGCGGATTGACCGATCGATCCCATGAATGCCGCGCCTGGCCGACTAGGACGGACGCCGGAGATCGCAAGCAGGATCGACAAGCGGCGCCGGATTCTTGTGCATTGCGACGGCTCCCCTTGGCAGTCACGCTGGCCGGCGGCTGCTCTCCCAAACAGAAGCTACACCCAGTCATGCCTGCTGCAAGCGAAGATTGACACGGCTATGGCGTCATTTTTTTTGGCCATCCCGGCGGCGGAAAACGGCGTTGCGCCCTGCGAAAGGCTTTACAGTCCTTTAGTGCGCTCCCTACGATAGGTCGCCTGTCAAAGATCGAGAGGGGACCCCGAGATGACGATCGAACGTCTTGAGAACGGCCAACGCTTTTGCCGGGTGTTGCGCCATAACGGCACCGTTTATGTTTCCGGCCTGACGGCGGACGACCTTTCAAGCGACACCACCGCGCAGAGCAAGCAGATATTCGCCAAGATCGATGCGCTTCTGGCCAAGGCCGGCAGCGACAAGTCGAAACTCCTGAGCGCTCAGATCTGGCTGCGTGACATCGCCGACTTCGACATGATGAATATGGCTTGGGATGCCTGGATCGACCGCAGCGCCATGCCGGTGCGCGCGACGGTGGAGGCGCGGCTTGCCGGCGACCAGTATCGCGTCGAGATCATGGTGACGGCGGCGGTCGGCTGACGCCGATTGGGGTGGGCAAACCGAATGCATGAGCTGGTGATCAAAGGCGGACGCGTTGCCCTCGACGACGGTTGGGCCGAATGCGATATCGCCATCGACGACGGCCGCATCGCCGCCACCGGGACGGGCCTGGCCGGCAAATCCTTGATCGGCGCCGGCGGTCGTTGGGTCATGCCGGGCGGCATCGATGCCCATTGCCATCTCGACCAGCCGGTCTGGGGCGGGGCCGGCAATGCGGATGATTTCGAATCCGGCACCATCTCGGCTGCCTTCGGTGGCACGACATGCATCGTCCCGTTCGGCATGCCGGGTCCGGAGATGAGCACCGTCGCCGCCATCGATCGAGCGCTCGACCGTGCCACAGGGCGCGCGGTGATCGATTACGGGCTGCACGCGGTGGTGACCATGGGCACCGGCCCGGATGTCGAGCAACAGCTTTCGCTGCTCGCCGGCCGCGGTATCGCGTCGGTCAAGCTGTTCATGACCTATCAGGGCTTTGCCGTCGATGACGATCTGTTCTTCAGGGTGCTCGATGCTGCCCATAGGCTTGGCTGGATCGTCATGGTCCATGCCGAGAACGATGCCGCCATAAGGCGCACGCGGCAGCGCCTGATCGATCTCGGCCGCACCGATATCCGCTACCATGTCGTTGCCCACAGCGAGACAATGGAGCGGGAGGCAACGCATCGTGCGTTGGCCTTCGCCGAAATGACCGGCGCGCGCATGACCATCGTCCACGTCTCCTCCTGGCAGTCGGCCGAGGAGGTGGCGCGGGCGCGCGGGCGAGGGGTGGATGCGATAGCCGAGACCTGCCCGCAATATCTGTTCATCGGCGCCGCCGACCTCGACCGGCCGGCCATGGATGCGGCGCGCTTTGTGTTTTCGCCGCCGCCGCGCTCGCCGCGCAGCCATCGGCATCTGTGGCAGGCGCTGATCGATGGCGGCATCGACCTGTGGTCGTCGGACCATTCGCCCTATTTCTTCGCCGACAAGATCGCTCGGTCGCAGACACCCGACTTCACCACCACGCTGAGCGGCATTCCCGGCATCGAGACTCGTCTGCCGCTGCTCTTCTCGGAGGGACTGCTGAGCGGCCGCCTGACGCTCGAGCGCTATCTCGATCTCACCTCGCGCAACGCCGCCGCGATCTATGGCCTGGCCCATGCCAAGGGGCGCATAGCGGTCGGCCTCGATGCCGATCTGGCGCTGTGGGATCCGACAGTGACCTGGACGCTCGGGCACCGGGCGCTGCATTCGCGTGTCGACTTCACGCCCTATGAGGGCAGGAGCGTGACGGGCAAGCCGACCACTGTGCTGGTGCGCGGCGTGCCGGTTGTCGCCGACGGCGAACTCCAGGTGCAGCCGGGGTTCGGACAGTTCGTAGAGCGCAGCGCCGCCGATCCGGCCCGCTCGGGAAAACCAGTCGAGGAGATGATGCCGTGGCTCGATGCCTGACTATCGCGGTCGCCCAGACCGGGCCAATCCAGCGCAGTGCGACGCGGAGCGAGACGGTCGATCGCCTCATCCACTTGCTGGAACAGGCAGCTTCCGCCGGGGCGGAGATTGCCGTGTTTCCCGAGATGGCGCTGACCACTTTCTTCCCGCGCTGGCGCATCGACGATCAGGCGGAGATCGACGCCTTCTTCGAAAGGGCAATGCCGGGGCCCGAAACGCGATGCCTCTATGATGCCGCCGCCCGCCTCAAGATCGGCTTCGCGCTCGGCTATTGCGAGATCGCAAGGGAAGACGGCCGCACGCGCTGTTTCAACACCATGGACCTTGTCGGCCCGGACGGGCGGTTCATCGGCCGCTACCGCAAGATGCATGTGCCGGGGTCGAGCGAGCCGGAGGAAGGCATCACCACGCATCTCGAACGTCGCTATTTCGAACCGGGCAATCTCGGCTTTCCGGTCTTCGACTATCGCGGCGTGCGTGTCGGCATGGCGATCTGCAACGATCGCCGCTGGCCGGAAACCTACCGCATGCTTTGCCTCAATGGCGCCGAGGTGGCCTTGCTCGGCTACAACACGCCACTGCTGCTCGACGAGGCGCCGGCGCTGGCGCATCTGCGAATGTTCCACAACCATCTGCCGATGCAGGCCGGCGCCTACCAGAACACGCTGTGGGTCGCTGCGGCCGCCAAGGCGGGGCTGGAAGACGGCCAGGCACTGATCGGCGGGTCCTGCATCATCGCGCCGACCGGCGAGATCGCCGCGCAGGCGATGTCGCTCGACGACGAGGTCATCGTCCACCGCGCCGATCTCGACCTGATCGAGACCTGCCGGAAAGTGAATTTCAACTTCGCGCTCTATCGCCGCCCCGACCAGTACCGGCGCATTTCCGAACCGGCCTGAGATCGAAACTTGATGGCCCCCAGCGAAACCAGCCAGGACACGGCGCCGCGCGCGACCGAGCCGCTGTCGCTCGGCGAGATCGTGGAAAACGGTCTCTGCATCGGTTGCGGGCTCTGCCGTTCGATCGCCGGTCCCGGCAAGGTCGAGATGGCGATGACGCCGGAAGGGCGCGAGCGGCCGGTGGCGATGCAGGTGTTGGTCAGGTCGACGCTGACGCGGGTCAACGCAGTCTGCCCGGGAACGCGCATCGCCGGTCCACCGCCGGCGCAGGCGAGCAATGCAGCGTTGACGGACACCGTCTGGGGCCCCGCCGAACGGCTTGTGCTCGGACGCGCGGGAGATCCCACGGTGCGGTTTGTCGGATCGGGAGGCGGTGTGCTGACGGCGCTTGGGCAATTTCTGCTGAGCTCGGGACGCGTCAAGTTCGTGCTGCATGTCGCCGCATCACGCTTACAGCCGATGCGCAATGAGCGGCGCCTGAGCTTCGATGCCGTTTCGATGATCGAGGGCGCCGGCTCGCGCTACGGCCCCACGGCGACGCTGGTGGATTTCGACGACATCCTTGATCGCGGCCAGCCCTTCGCGCTGATCGCCAAGCCTTGCGATATCACCGCCGTGCGCAATTTGGCGCGGCTCGATCCGCGCGTCGACCGATATATGCGCTATGCCCTGGCCTTCGTTTGCGGCGGCGCATCGGACCTTTCGAAATCGGAACAGGTGTTGCGGCGTTTCGGCCTCTGCGAGGACGAGCTCACGCTTTTTCGCTATCGCGGCCATGGCAATCCCGGCCTCAACCGGATCGAAACCAGGGACGGCCGCGCCTTCGAACTCACCTATCGGCAGTTGTGGGAGGACGAGGACAAATGGATGACCCAGCCGCGCTGCAAGATCTGTCCGGACGCGATCGGCCAGGTGGCGGATATCGCGGTTCATGACGCCTGGCTGAATGGTGGGCCGGCGGTCGAGGATGAGCTGCTCAACAGCATCATCGTGCGTACCGGGCGCGGCCTCGAACTGTTCGATGCGGCCGTCGACGCCGGCGCTCTGGAGATCAAGCGCGAGACCGGCATTGCCGAAATCAGCGAGTTGCAGTCGCACCAGGTGCGCAAGCGGCGCGCCGTCTGGGCGCGGCTGAAAGGCATGGCGATCGCCGGCAGGCCGGTGCCTTTTGTCACCGATCTCGCCCTTGCAGATTGCGCCGCGCAGAATTCGCTGGCGGAGAATCTGGCCGAGGGGCGCGGCGCTCGCGACCGCGCGCGGCGCGGACGCCTGGGTGAGCCGCCTGCCGTGCCGCGCGAAGGCCGGGCAATCATGTTGAAGGATGGGTTGAGATGAATGCCGCCGAGGAAACGGACGTCATCATTATCGGCGGCGGCATGGCCGGTGCCGGTGCGGCCTTCGAGATATCCCACTCCGCAAAGGTGGTGCTGCTCGAGCGGGAAAGCCATTGCGGCTACCACACGACCGGACGCTCGGCGGCAAGCTTTACCGAAAATTACGGCAACGGCGTCATCCGGCGTATTGTGCTTGCCAGCCGGTCTTTCCTGACCGAACCGCCAGCTGGATTCTCCGAGTATCCGCTGCTTGGCAAGCGCGGCATGATCACCGTGGCGCGCGCCGATCAGATCGATCTCCTGCGGGAGGATCTGGCGGCCGCGCAGGGGCTTGTGCCCTCCATCGTCGCCATGACGCCGGCCGAAGCGATCGCCAGCGTACCGGTGCTGCGCGCGGAGTATCTCGCCGGCGCCTATATCGAACCGCATTCGATGGACATCGACGTCAACGGCCTGCACCAAGGTTATCTGCGCGGCGCCCGCGCGCGCGGCGCGCGCATCGTCACCAATGCCGGCGTGACGGCGATCGACCGGCAGGGCGGCCAGTGGCGGGTCGAGACGCGGGCGGGGACCTTTCGCGCGCCAATGCTCGTCAATGCAGCCGGCGCCTGGGGCGACGAGGTCGCCATCATGGCAGGGGTGCGCCCGGTCGGCCTGCAGCCGAAACGCCGCACCGCCTTCAACATTCCATCGCCCGCAGGGGTCGACATATCGGACTGGCCGCTGGTCAACGATGTCGGCGCCGAATTCTATTTCAAGCCGGATGCCGGGCAGCTGTTCGTCTCGCCGGCCGATGCGACGCCGTCGGTGCCGATGGATGCTTATGCCGAGGACATCGACGTCGCCATCGGCGCCGAGCGTCTCGAAAGGGTGACCACGATCGAGGTGCAGCGCGTGTCGCGCTCCTGGGCGGGCTTGCGGACCTTCGTCGCCGACGGATCGCCGGTGGTCGGGCCGGATGATGAGGTTCCAGACTTTATCTGGCTGGTCGGGCAGGGCGGTTACGGCATCAAGACCTCACCGGCGCTGTCGCGCGTCTGTGCCAGTCTGATCGCCGGCAAGGGTTTTCCGGACGATGTCGCTAGGCAGGGCGTTTCGATGGACGATCTCACGCCACACCGGCTGCGCGGCGTCGATCCTCAAGCCAGGCAGGTTGCTTGATGAGCAGTGCCGCGCTGACTGGCGGCGGCAGGCTGGCCGGGCATCTGCTGGAGAGGCTTGCGCAAGCCACGGCCGACCCACCGGGCGTAACCCGCGCGGCTTATGGGCCCGGCGAGCGTTTTGCCCACGCCCTCATTCGCGACGAAGCCGAGCAGCTCGGCGCCACGGCGCGCGTCGATGCCGCCGGCAATCTCTATTTGACGCTGAAGGGCCGTAATCCGGATTTGCCGATGATCGTTCTCGGTTCGCATCTCGACAGCGTGCCGCATGGCGGCAATTTCGACGGCGCCGCGGGTGTGGTGGCAGGGCTGGCCGTGATGGCCGAACTGGTCGGGCAAGGCATCCAATTGCCGCGCGACCTGATCGTGCTGGCGACCCGCGCCGAGGAAGCGGTCTGGTTTCCGCTGTCCTATCCCGGCAGCCAGGCAGCTGTCGGCCTGCTGGAGCCGATAGCGCTGGAAGCGAAGCGGTCGGACAGCGGACGCACGCTGGCTGACCATATGCTGGAGGAAGGTTTCGACCCTGATGCCGTGCAGCGCGGCGTGCCGGGCATCGATGCCGGACGGATCGCGGCTTTCGTCGAAGTGCATATCGAGCAGGGACCACGCCTTGTCGCATCCGGCGCGCCGGTCGGCATCGTCACCGGGATCGCCGGCGGGTTTCGCTATGTCGACGCGACCTGCCTCGGCGCCTACGCGCATTCCGGCGCCGAGCCGCGCTTCGCCCGGCATGACAGCGTGCTCGGCTTTGCCGATCTGGTCGCCGGCCTTGAAGCGGAATGGGACGCGCTCGAGCGCGACGGCCATGAAGCCACCATCACCTTCGGCCGCGTGCAGTCCGATCCTGCGCAACACGGCGGCAGCCGCGTCCTGGGCGAGCTTCGCTTCACACTCGATGTGCGTAGCGCCGAGGCCGCCGTGCTGGACCGGATCGAGGCAAGGCTGCACGCGCTTTTCACAGAAGTAGGCAAGAAGCGCGGCGTCAGCTTCGAGGCCGGACCGCGCTTCACCTGGGAGCCGACGACGATGTCGCCGGCGTTGATAGCGAGGCTGGACCGCGCCGCCGCCGAACTGCAAATTCCGGCGCCGCATGTGCCGAGCGGAGCGGGGCATGATGCGGCAAGCTTTGCCGGCGCCGGTATTGCGACCGCCATGATCTTCGTGCGCAACGAGAATGGCAGCCACAACCCGCATGAAGCCATGGAAATCGCCGATCTCGACCAGGCGATCCGCCTGCTTCTTCAATTCGTCACCCACTTCGACAACCCCCCGGGACAGCCATGAACCTTGCCGCGACCGCCTTGCTCGTCATCGATCTGCAAAACGAGTACCGTCCCGGAGCCGCCTGGCCGGTCATCGGCTATGACGCGGTGCTCGCCAATGCCGCCGCGCTGATCGAAGCCGCCCGCGCAGCAGGCGTGCCCGTCATCCATGCGCAAGCCTGGGTGCAGCCGGAAGAACGCGACGGCTATGTAAGGCAGGAGGAAACCCTGACCGAGGAATTCCGCTCCGCCGTGGCCGGCAGCGATGGCGCCGCGATCTGCGCCGAGGTGGCGGCGATGCCCGGCGACATCGTCATCCACAAGCACTGGCCGAGCGCCTTTCGCCGCACCGACCTTTCAAGACGGCTTGCCGACCTCAAGGTCGAGAACCTGATCGTGACCGGGGTGCTGACCGACAGCTGCGTGACCGAGAGCGTGTTCGACGCAGTCTATCAGGGGTTCAGGGTCTGGCTGGTCAAGGAGGCCTGTGGCAGCATGAGCGAAGCCATGCACCGCATCGGCATGCTCGACATGGCCAACCGGCTCTATGGCGGCGGCATCCTGCGCCTTCCCGAGGCGCTGAAGGCGCTTGCCGGCCAGCCTTTCGACGGCTGGCGCTGCACGCGGCCGGTTGAGTTCGTCTACACGCTTGAGATGGTGGACCGGATCTACGAGGCCTTGTGATCGGCGCCGCAGCCGCATGTGCCTCGGACAACCTTTGAAGCTGAGGGCTTGAGTACCGTGCCCGGCAGCGATCCGGTCGCCTTGCCGTCAGTCCACACGGACACGCCGTTGACGAAGACATGCTCGATGCCGGCGGCGGGCCGGCGCGGTTCCTCGAAAGTGGCGGTGTCGATGATCGTCGCCGGATCGAAGATGACGAGGTCGGCGAAATTGCCTTCGGCCAGCAGGCCGCGTTGCTGGATGCCGAATTCACGCGCGGGCAGGCCGGTCATGCGGAACACCGCCTCCTGCAGGCTGAACAGGCCGACATCCCTGGCGTAATGGCCGAGCACGCGCGGAAACGTGCCCCATAGGCGCGGATGCGGATGGATATCGTGCGGCAGGCCGTCCGAGCCGATCATCGTGCGCGGGTGCGCGATGATGTTGCGCACATCCGTCTCGTCCAGCTGGAAGTAGACGGCGCCCGCCGGCAGCAGGCGCTGGCCCGCCTCGCGCTCACTGCAGTTCCATTCGCGCGCGATGTCGGCGATCTCGCGCCTCGCCATTTCAGGATGCGGATCGGACCATGTGACGAGGATCTTCAGACCCGTGTCGCAGCGCTCCAGTCGCAGCACCGTCGAGCTCGCGGCATAGGGATAGACATCCATGCCGATGTCCATCGTTTTGCGCGCCTGATCGATTCTTTCCAAGGACGGACGGCTCTTGCCGAAATTGGCGCGGCCGGTGCATTGATGGTGCGAAATGAACAGCTTGCCGCTGGCATGATCGGCAATGTCGATCGCTTCCTCGATCGCCTCGTCCATCGTCTCGAAATAGTTGCGGGTATGGGTGACATAGGGGCCGCCGAGGTCGGCCGCCGTTGCGGCGAGTGCCTTGACCTCTTCGGTCGAAGAGTTGACCGCCGGCGGATAGTCGAGCCCGGTGCTGAGCCCGAAGGCGCCCTCGGCCATCGCCTCGGCCACCGCCTCCTGCATCGCCACCGTCTCCGCTTCGTTGGCCGGACGGTCGGTCACCGGCATGCAGCGCTGGCGCAAAGTGGTGTGGCCGACCAATAGAGCCGCGTTCGTGGCGATGCCGCGCCGTTTGAGCTCGGCGACATAGTCGGCAAAACGATCGAAACGGAAACTCTCCCGGCCGCCGACCAGCGTGAAGGGCGGCGGTGGTGTCGTGTTGAGAAGCAACGGCGCCAGGCTGACGCCGCAATTGCCGGCGATCACCGTCGTCACGCCCTGGCTGATCTTCGGGTCCATGCCACGTGGCGCCAAAAGCGCGCCGTCATCATGAGTGTGCACGTCGATAAAGCCAGGTGCGACCACCTTACCCGCGGCGTCGATTTCCTCGCTGCCCGTTGCATCGTCCAGCTGACCGATGGCGACGATCCTGTCGCCGGTGACGGCGATGTCGGCCTCGAGAGGCTTCGATCCGTCGCCGGCGATCAGCGTCGCGTGACGGATGACGAGATCATAGGGCATCGGGCAAAAGGTCCTAACCTTCGGGATCGGCGGCGATCTCCTCGCGGCGGCGTGCGACATAGGCGTCGAGCTCCTCTCGGATCGCGGGGTCCATTACCGGCTCTTCGTAGTCGTGCAGCGCCTGTTGCCAGAGCTCCGTCGCCCGCTCCAGCGCATCCTTGCCGCCGGCCTCCTCCCAGGCGCCGTGGTTCTGCCAGTTGGACAGCATCGGCTGGTAGAAGGCGGTCGTGTAGCGCGACATCGTGTGTTCGGCGCCGAAGAAATGACCGCCGGCCGGTACCGACTTGATCGCCTCGAAACCGAGATCGTCCTCCTGGAACGGCAGCGGGCGCAGGAACTCCATCATGTTCTGCAGGATCTCCACATCGAGAATGAGCTTTTCGTAGGACGCAGTCAGGCCGCCCTCCAGCCAGCCCGCAGCGTGGTAGACCAAGTTGGCGCCACCCAGCACCGCGCCCCATGTCGCCATTTCCGTCTCATAGGCGGCCTGCAGATCAACCACGTTCGAGGCATTCGCATTCGAGGTGCGGTAGGGAAGATTGTAGCGGCGTGCCAACTGGCCAGCGATGATGTTGGCCTTGGCGTTCTCCGGCGTGCCGAAGGCCGGCGCGCCCGACTTCATGTCGACATTGGAGGTGAAGGCGCCATACATCACGGGCGTGCCGGGGTTGACGAGCTGCGTCAGCACCACGCCGAACAGAGCTTCGGCGTTCTGCTGGCAAAGGGCCGCCGCGAGCGTCACCGGCGTCATCGCTCCCATCAGGGTGAAGGGAGTAACGGTTACAGGCTGGCCGTGCTCGGCCATTGCGATCAGGCCCTCCGCCATGGCGTCATCGAACAGCCGCGGCGAGTTGATCGATATGATGGTCGTCACGCCAGGAGAGGTGCGCATCTCCTCGACGGAAATGCCGCGCGAGATTGCCATCATGTTGATCCCATCCATTGCCCTGGCGCTGCCGATCGCCGTGCAATGGAAGGAGAGGTCGCTGAGCGTCAAATTTGCGTAGTAGGTGTCGAGATGGCGCGAATTGGCCGGCAGCTCCATCGGCGCCACAACCTGGTTGCCGATGATGTGGATGGCGTTGAAGTGGTGCGCCAGCCGGATGAAGTTCTGATAGTCGGGCAAATTCCCCTGGCGGCGGCCATTGATGCGGTCATGTACATTGGGCGGTCCGGCAACCAGGCCGAAGACCAGCGAATTGCCGCCGAGATGCACCTGCTTTTCCGGATTGCGGCTGGTCAACGTGAAGGATGACGGGACTGTCCGCAGCGCCTCGCGCACCAGGCTTTCGTCGATGCGAATGGTCTTTTCCTCGCGGTCGACGATGGCGCCCGCGTCGGCGAACAGGTCCATCACCCGATCGCTCATGACACGGATGCCGAGTTCCGACAGGATGCGCATCGATGTGTCGTGCAGCCGCTCCATCCGCTCTTCGTCGAGCAGTTGCATGGGCGGATAGGGGTTCTTCACCTGCTCCCAGAGCAGTTGCGCGATGCCCCCGCCGCTGCGTCCGGATTTCCCCCTGCGGCCACCGCCGCGCCTGTCCTGTGTCATGAGACTGCTTTCCTCTCGCTTCAGTAACCGCGTTCCGGACTGACGACATTTTCAAGCGG
>NZ_RZPH01000299.1:0-5904 GCF_004022825.1 Mesorhizobium sp. M7A.F.Ca.CA.004.04.2.1 | reverse complement strand
GTTTCACCAGGCGATCGACGGCGCTGCCTATCCCAAGCTGGCCGGATTGCGCCTTCGCATCGAATCCGATCCGGCCGTGCGTTATGCGCTGGCTGTTGAGGATGGCGAACAGCCCGCCGGTTCTGGCGCCTGCCTTGGCCACGTCCCCCTGACTGAGGTGATCGATCGCTTCGCGGCGGCGGCGAAATCGTAGCGACACTCTGTTTTCAACCAGGATGTGCCTTTGTGAGAGGCGCTGATCTGCCGGAGTGCGGTCGCCACCGCACTCCGGCATTGTTAAAGGGGACCGCCATTTTTCTCAACGCTACCGCTTGGGCCGCCTGTCGTTCTCATTTCACCAGAGTGATCATCCGATCGGCGTACATTGTGCGATTTCCAAGCGCCGCCGCGCAGTCCGACTTGACGGACGAGTTTCCGGTCATCTGAATCGTATTGCCGACAAGCCTGAGACAGTCGCCCTGGGCGCTCATATCAGAGTTGCCGGCGTAGGAAATGGGCGCGTCCGGCGCGTAAATGAAACCGCTGAGCACGGAATTTGCGCCGCCATTCAATGTCAGAGCAGACGTGTTGCCGTGATCCTGGAAAATGGTGATGCCAGCATAAGGGCCGCTGGTGGGCGGGGAAAGGTTCACCTTCTCATTGGCATTTATGTAGATCTCAGCGCTTTCCATGAGGAATATGGTCACGCCCTGGCCAGCCAGGCTGCCGTTCCCCCCTGGCTTTATGGTGGTGCCGCGCATGATGTAGACGCCCGGATCAAGCGTGATGTCCCCCGACAATGTCTTGTCGCAATAAGTGCCGGGCGACAGCGTGTAGGTTTTGCCGTTCGGGACAGGCAAACACAATGTGTAAGGGGGAGGAACGACGTCGGCCAATGGATCAAAGGACGCGTACCTATGTTCGTGCGGCGTTCCGCAGGCGAGACTGGCGCTGGGTGGCAACAGCCCGCTGGTGCCGCCGACGGTTGAGACACAGCCGGCTGAAACCAGCGCGGAGCCACCCCTGTTGACGGAATCGGACGCGTCCGAGTTCGCCGCGATCACGCAATTGTCCATCGAGACGTTGGTCGAGCCCTGGAGGTTCACGGCGGCGGACGCATGCGGATCGAGCGCCAGCACGCAGGCCTGTGCGCCAGGTTTTACCTTGACCGAGGCCGAGCGGGAGGCCTGCCAGGGGGCCGAGGCGCTGATGAAGCTTGGGCGGCTTATGCTGGACGACAGCGAGATAAAGTAGGCGCTTGGGCTGCCGCTTGCCGTTGCCGCGAAAGCGGAGACGCTGCCCAAATATTCCTGCTGGTCGGCCACGCTCATATTGGCGGCGAAGAATTGCAGCCCAAGCTCCTGGACATCGCCGGCCGCCATATCGGGAGAGAACTTCGTGCCGATGGCGAGCCCCGCCGCGTCCAGCGAGTTCTGCAGTTGCGAGGCGTCATGGCTCGTGCCGATCAGATCAACGGCGCCGGCCAAACCAATCATTATCGGCAGCATCGCGACGGCGGTCGTCATGGCAAAGTTGCCGTGCTCCGAAGACCAGAAGCCTCTCAATGCGAACATAGTTCCTCGCCGAACCTCGTAAAGCTCAGGTGATACGCCAGAGATCCCTACGAGTAATTTAAGTAAATGCTAAAATGCGTAAATGCTAAAATGCAGAACAATGATTGGCTAAAACGAAAGACTGCCGAGGCACGCCATATGAGAGGCCATACGGAGAGTTGAACACTACGAGGAGTTGCGCCCCAGGCAATTGACGCGGCGACAATCGCCGCCAACTCTGCTATCATGCCTCTCGATCTTGAAGTGGCAGCTCTGGCGGCCATCCAGGCGGTGACCGCCCCGACACACGGGAGGAAGGTTATGGCCGGCTTTCATGTTATGGCGGACGCACGTGGAATGCATGTGCAGCCAACGGTGCGCCGCATCACCACGTCGGACCTTTGGGATGCGCTGCGCCTCGGCTTCGAGGATTTCTGGGCAAAACCATCGCACTACGTGTTCCTGTGCCTGATCTATCCCATCGTCGGCCTGATCCTGACGCAGTGGACGTCCGGCGCCAATGCCATCCAGCTCATCTATCCCCTGATGTCGGGTTTCGCGCTGGTCGGGCCGTTTGCGGCGCTCGGCCTTTACGAGATCAGCCGCCGGCGTGAGCTCGGCATGAACACCTCCTGGTGGCACGCGTTTGATGTGCGGCGCTCGTCCGCTGTCCCGTCGATCGCTGTCATCGGCGTCATGCTGGTGGCGCTGTTCCTGTTGTGGCTCTACACGGCGCAGTCGATCTACACCGGCCTGTTCGGCGACCAGCCGCCGGCCTCGATCGGTGGCTTCGTCCGCGACGTGCTGACCACCAGCAAGGGCTGGACGCTGATCCTTGCCGGCAATGCCGCGGGCTTTGTCTTCGCCGTAATCGTGCTGGCCACTACCGTGGTTGCCTTCCCGCTGCTGCTCGACCGTGACGTCGGCGCCGTCTCAGCCATCGAGACCTCGGCCAGGGCGGTGATGGCCAACCCGCTGCAGATGGCGCTGTGGGGCTTGCTGGTCGCCGTGCTTCTGGTGATCGGTTCGATCCCGCTGTTTGCCGGGCTCGCCGTCGTCATGCCGGTGCTCGGCCATGCCACCTGGCATCTCTACCGCAAGGTGGTCGAGCCGGAGCGGGCACAGCAGATAAGGCGGCCGATGTAGATCAGCACCCTCAGCGCTGCGCCTCTGTCGCCATCTTCAGCGCAAGTGCCGCCAGCACGGTGCCCATCATCCAGCGCTGGATGACCAGCCACAAAGGCCGTCCGGCGAGAAAGGTGGCGATCGAACCGGCCGTCACCGCGATGACGGCATTGACGCTGAGGCTGATCGAGATCTGCGTCGCGCCGAGCACCAGAAGCTGCGACAGCACGTGGCCTTTGCCGGGGCTGATGAACTGCGGCAACAGCGACAGATAGAGCACGGCCACCTTCGGATTGAGCAGATTGGTCATCAGGCCCATGGCGAAAAGCTTGCGCGGCCTGTCCCTCGGCAATTCGCGCACTTCGAACGGCGAGCGTCCGCCCGGCTTCACCGCCTGCCAGGCCAGCCACAGCAGGTAGAGCACGCCGGCAAAGCGCAGCGCGTCATAGGCGTAGGGCACGGCGAGCAGCAGCGCGGTGATGCCGAACGCCGCCGCCAGCACATAGAAGACAAAACCGAGTGCCACGCCGCCAAGCGAGATCAGCCCCGCCTTCGGCCCCTGCGATAGGGAACGCGAGATCAGATAGATCATGTTGGGGCCAGGCGTCAGCACCATGCCGAGGCAGACCAGCGCGAAGGCGAGATGATTGGCTGTTTCGGGCATCTGTTCTTCCCCCGCGCGCCGCGAATGGACGCGCGATCCGGCAGGCGGCCAAGATGTGCCTGTCCCCGGCAGCGCGCGCAAGTGCATGGCGGCGCCAGCTATTGTTCCAGCTAGCCGCCGGTGCCTACGGATCAGCCGACGATGCGCAGGTTCGACAGTTCGTTGCCGATTTCCTTGAAATCGTTCGACAAACTGGCGCCGGTAGCGTTCCAGAACAGTTTTGCCGGCTTGCTCGCGTCCGTTGGATCCTTGCGGAAGCGCGAGTTCGACGAGCAGGATTTCAGCGCCTCGATCGCCTGCTGGTCGGCGATTTTAGTCGTGGACAGATCGAGCGCCACAGTCATCACCATGATGTTGGCTGCCTTGGCGTTGTTGCAAAGCGTCGCCATCTGCTCGTTGAGCGCGTTGGTATAATTGCCGTTAGAATAATCGAATTGGCCAATGGTGCTCGATGTGCCCATGAACAGGCGGCCCACCGACGTGCCGTTGTAGCCGGGTTTGAGATAGCCGAAGGATGCATAGGTCGACTTCGAATCGGCGGGGTCGGAATAGCCGAGCGAAGAAGGCGTGTAGTAGGTGTTGGCGCCGTCGGGCAGCACGATCACGACCTTGTCATTGCCTCTCTCGGTTTCCGGGCGGCCTTGCGTGAAGGGCTCGCCGCTCGAAACCACGCGCCATCCCCAGGCCATGCCTTCTGGAACATTTGTGCCGCCATCGGGCTTCATCAGGTCGATCGCGGCCTTGATCGCGGTGAGCCCAGTGGCAACGCTGACATCGGTCAGCGGCGTGATCGGGTTGGTGGAGCAGCTGTAGTTCGGCCCGTTGCCGGCGGCCAGCGCCGGCGCATTGATCGGCCGCGGCTGGAAATATTTGGCCATGTTGCGCAACCGGGATTGGCCGGTGCTGCTTGTCGGGTCGTCGTTCCACCAGCTGTTCACGGCGCCGTAGGTCGTCGGCGTGGCCTCATCGGGATCTTGGGTGAGCCTCCAATGGTTGCCGGGTTCGTCGGGGGCGAACATCGGCACGAACATCGTTGCCGGATCGCCAACCCCTATGCCGGTGTTCGCCGAGCCGCCGGACGGCGCGGCGTCGTTAGCATTGTAGGGATAGGGCCTGGCCTCGACGCAACCTTGCCAACTGGCGAACGGGCCATAGGAATCGATGTAATCATATTCGTCATGGCTTCGTTTGCAGGTGTTGTTCGAGTTGTATTCGTCGCAAACCACGCGCTTGCTGTTGGTGACACGCTCATGGTTGGTGACGACCTTCATGTCCCGGTAGAGCGAAAACCGGGTCAGCATCTGGCCTTCGTCGGTACCCCATCCGGTGCCGCGCTTGTACCAGATGCCGTTGGTCTGCTGGGCATATTTGTCGGCTGCGTTCAGCGTCGACCAGTCGAAATTCTCGTTCGATACCGGTGACAGGCCTTCGGTATCCATCCAGGACGCGTTACCATTGCCGGGTCCGACATTGACCGAGGCGGCAAACGGCACGAGGCCGAACTGCACCGGCCTGTCGACCTGCTTGATCATCGCCGCCTGCTGGGCCAGCGTGTCGACCAGCTGTTTGGCCGCGGTCTTGAGAAGGTCGATGCGCGTTTGCCCCGAGCCCGTTCCGGTCTTGGTCATCGACCCGGAATTGTCGAGCGCCAGAGCGACTTCAAGAGTGTTCTTCAGCCGCACTTCCGAGGTGACATTGAAGCTGATCTTCTGGTTGGCGTCGGTTTCGGATTTGCCGACGAGCTGGCCGAAGACCGGATAGAAGTAGGGTTTGTAGTCAAGCCGCGCGCTCATCTTGAGCAAGCCGCCCCCGGTGGTGTTGCTTGGCAAGGTGACGGTGAGCGTCGTGTTGGCGGGGTTGATCTTGTTGAGGTTGGCATTGAAGAAGTCGAGTGCATAGGCTCTCAACTGATCGTCGGTGGCACCCTCCGTCAGCCGGCGCGCCGTGGCGAAGTTTGCGGCATCGAGCGCATTCGAAACCGCCTGTTTTTCGCGGCTCATCTCGGTGAAATCGACGGCTATCGCCAGGGCGCCCATGAGCGGAACCATTGCGACGACGGTCATAAGAGCATAGTTGCCGCGTTGGTCGCGGCAGAACTGACGCCAAAGTCCATACATGTCTTGCAGCGGCCCCCGCCGGCGGATTCTCGATTGATGCCAGCTTTCCACAAAACGCTGAAGGCCGCGTTTGGGAAATGGCTCTATTGCCGGGGCAGCGCTTCACCAACCGCTAACCAATCGTGCCTGGCGAAAGCTGGTGACAGGCCGGGGCGGTTCGGCTAATCCGAACCGGCTGCGGCGAACCGTCGGTCGCGGCGTCGCAACGATCACGACTGAAGGAAACGGCATGGCGAATTCGCCTGAAATCATCGGCTCGCTCGAAGACGTGTCGAAGGCCTATTCGGCAATCCTGTGCGACGTCTGGGGCGTGGTCCACAATGGCGAAACGCATTTCCCGGTGGCGGCCTCCGCATTGGCAAGGGCTCGAGAGGCGAAAATCCCCGTGGTCCTGATCACCAATTCGCCGCGCAGAAGTGCCGATGTCGTGGCGCAGATGAACGCGATCGGTGTTCCACCGTCAGCC
>NZ_RZPH01000298.1:0-5923 GCF_004022825.1 Mesorhizobium sp. M7A.F.Ca.CA.004.04.2.1 | reverse complement strand
TTGAGCCCAACGCCCAGAAAATCCAGGCCAATGTCATCCAATACACCTATGCCGGCTGTCCGCCCGACCTGACCTATTTTTCCTATGCTCGGCCCGCCTGCACCCGCTTCAACGAACGGGCCTTGTCGATCATTCGCGACGCCAACATCCAGGCGGTGATCCTGAGCGGCCGATGGACCGACTACCAGGCCAGGGGCTTCGACGGCCTGCAGAAGACGATCGATCGGCTTCGCGGGATGGGGGTCAAGGTCTATACCGTCGGCCAGTCTCCGGAATTCATCGCCGACGTCCAGAAGATCGCTTTCTTGGTGAGACGGGAGCATGCCGGAACCACATCCTGGCCGATGGCTATGGATCCGGACATCAACGCACGGGTTCTGCCGTTCACCAAAGGGGCCGATTTCATAGATCCGCTGACGTATCTGTGCGACTCGGCCGGTTGTTCATACGCCGATGCCACGACCAATGAATTTCTCTACTTCGACTATGGCCACTTCTCTTCCGCCGGCGCGACGCTGGCCATCTCGAAATACTGGCCAAGCTTCGCCACCAGCAATGAGGTCGCGGAGGCAAAACGGCAATTCACGGCCGTGGGCGCGCCGTGATCCGCAGCACGACCGTCGTGAGAACAGACCGCTTTGCGATTGCCCGAAGGCTAACCCTCATGGTAACGAGGGCGCACGCGGGTATGATGTAATGGTAGCTTGTCAGCTTCCCAAGCTGAACGCGAGGGTTCGATTCCCTCTACCCGCTCCAGTCTAAGGCGTCAGAACCATTTCAGCGCCTGCCTGTTCGTCGAACACAACCGAGCAGCCTCGCGCAAGCGCCACCGTTGCGAGGGCGTTTGCCGCCACGTCATCCGATGAAACGAAATCGCCGGTCAACACCCGCAATTCTTCAACGCCTTCAGCCATGGAAACGAAATTCCCGACCGATCGATCGTGCTTGCAGGCCTCGATCACGCAAAGCAGATCGATGATTTCGAAGCTGCGCATGTTCAGCCTCCAGAAGAAATCGCCCCTTGCAAGATCATGAACGCATCGGCGGGAAATAATGTTCCCAGCTCGCTTTCGCCGGCCTCGGCCTGGCGGTGCTTTCGCCGGACAACCTTACCCGAGCGAGCCATCATCCCACTTCCCTCAGAATGAAGTCGTGCAGCATCTTGGCGGCCGGCGACAGTGCGCGATTCCTGACCGTGATCAGGCTGTAGGGCCTGACCTCGATGTCGAATTCGGTCTGGACGACGTCGATGGCGCCGGCCAGCCCGTCAGGGTTCTGGATGAATTTCGCCACCTGGACAGAGACCGGTGCGATGGCATCGGATTGCGCGACCATGACCAGGGTCAGGAGCAGCGAACTGGTGTTCAGGATACGGTCCGGCAAAGCGATGTTGCGGTTGAGGAAGTTGCTCTCCATCGCCTGGCGCAAGGGCGAGCCGCCAGACTGGAAGACCCAGTCATAGGCGGCGGTCTCTTCCAGCCGCACCGCCTCGCCCTTGGTGAGCGGATGGCCCCGGCGCACGATCAGGCAGGCCTTCTCGACGCCGATGACGCGCGACTCGAACAGCCGCGGATTGAGGTCGTCCGGGATGCGCGCGATGATGAAGTCATGGCGCGTGGCGATCAGCTCGCGTGCCAGCACATTGGAGGTCTCGACCTGCATGGTGATCTCGATGCGCGGATAGATGCGGCGGATTTCACGAATCGCCGGCACCGCCAGCTCGATTGCCGGCGCGGTCACGGCACCCAGGAAAACCGAACCACCCTTGCCCGCCTTGAGTTCGGAAATCTCGCGGTCCACCTCGCGCATCTCCAGCAGGATCGAGCGCGCCCGCCTGGCCAAAGCCTTGCCGTATGGCGTCAAGGTGATACCGCGCGGCAGCCTCTCGCACAGCTTGACCTCCAGCACCGCCTCCATCTCTGCGATCATGCGCGAGGCCGCCGGCTGCGAAATGTTCAGAACCTGGGCTGCCGCGCTGACCCGGCTGTGGTCGTCTAGCGCGACGATCATGCGCATGTGACGCAGACTGAGACCGCTGCGCAGCAGGGTTTCGCCATCGCCCCGTGCTTCTCTGTAACCATTTGAAGCTGTTGTCGGATTCCCGGGCCGCGCCATCGCTTTTCCCTGCCTTCTGCTCGTGTAAGGCCGACCTTGGAGTCAGCCCGTCACGTCCCAATACATATACCAACCATGATATAGCAACCATCAAAGATCGCATTTGACAGTTATGGCAAAGACCCACACCCTCCGCGCGTTCCAAGACGTGACGGTCGCTGACGAGAAAAATCGTATCGATTGAATCAGCGTCTCGGGGCCATGGGAGGATACCGGAGATCGATATGACGGCAGCAGTGCCCTTGGCGCTTCTGCACGATTGCGCGGCCCGCGACCCCCGGGGTGCCGCGTCCATCAAACAGGGAGAGTTAAAGTGAAAATCATCAAGACACTGGCCGCCGTCGCGGCCCTTGGCATCGCTGCCATGACCTACTCGGCGCACGCAGCCGACAAGGGTCTTGTCGGCGTGCTGATGCCGACCAAGACCTCGCAGCGCTGGATCAATGATGGCGACGCCGTCAAGTCCCAGCTCGAGGCTCTCGGCTACACCGTCGACCTGCAATACGCGCAGGACGACATCCCCAACCAGCTCAGCCAGCTGGAAAACGAAATCACCAAAGGCCCGAAGGCGCTGATCATTGCTTCGATCGACGGCACCACCCTGTCGGATGCTCTGCAGAAGGCCGCTGACGCGGGCGTCGTCGTCGTCGCCTATGACCGCCTGATCAAGAAGACCGCCAATGTCGACTACTACACCACCTTCGACAATTTCGGCGTCGGCGTGATCCAGGCGAATTCGCTGGTCAAGGGCCTCAAGGAGCGCTTCCCGAACACCAAGCCGTGGAACGTCGAACTGTTCGGCGGCTCGCCCGACGACAACAACGCCTTTTTCTTCTACGACGGCGCGATCTCCGTCCTGCAGCCGCTGATCGACGACGGCTCGATCAAGATCAAGTCCGGCCAGACCGGCATGGACAAGGTCGGCACGCTGCGTTGGCTCGCCGCCACTGCCCAGGCGCGCATGGACAATCTGCTGTCGGCCAACTATTCGGACGGCAGCCGCGTCGATGGCGTTCTTTCGCCCTATGACGGCCTGTCGCGCGGCATCACCGCCTCGCTGCGCGCCGTCGGCTACGGCACGGACGCACAGCCCTGGCCGATCGTGACCGGCCAGGACGCCGAGACCGCTTCGGTCAAGCTTATCATCACGGGCGAGCAGTACTCGACCGTGTTCAAGGACACCCGCGAACTGGCCAAGGCCACCGTCGAACTCGTCGACAAGGTGCTCTCGGGCGGCAAGCCGGACGGCCTCGATGAAAAGACCTACAACAACGACGTCAAGGTCGTTCCCTCGATCCTGTTGACGCCGCATGAGGTCGACAAGTCGAACTACCAGGCACTGGTCGTCGACTCCGGCTACATCAAGGCCGACGAACTGAAGTAACCCCGGTTCCAAAGTCAGGGGTCCTGCGCAACGCAGGGCCCCTTTTCGTTCACCAGCGAGCCCGGTATTGTCGCCGACCTCGCCGGCAATGTTTGCCGACCTCTCAAGGAGCGGTTGTCCCATGGCCTCGACGATTTTGGAGATGCGCGACATCACCAAGACGTTCCCCGGCGTGAAGGCGCTGTCGAACGTCAACCTCAGCGTCGAGGAAGGCGAGATTCATGCCGTGGTCGGCGAGAACGGCGCCGGCAAGTCGACGCTGATGAAGGTGCTGTCGGGCGTCTATCCCTCAGGAACCTATGACGGCCAGATCATCTTTAACGGCGGGGAATGCCAGTTCAAAGGCATCCATGACAGCGAGCGCAAGGGCATCGTCATCATCCACCAGGAACTTGCGCTGGTGCCGATGCTGTCGATCGCCGAAAACATCTTCCTCGGCAACGAGCACGCCAGATACGGCATCATCGACTGGAATTCCAACGAGGCGCGCACCAGCGCCCTGTTGAAGAAGGTGGGCCTCAAGGAGGACCCCAAGACGCTGATCACCAATATCGGCGTCGGCAAGCAGCAGCTGGTCGAGATCGCCAAGGCGTTGAGCAAGGAAGTCAAGCTCCTGATCCTCGACGAGCCGACGGCGTCGCTCAGCGAAAAGGACAGCCAGGCGCTGCTCGACCTTCTGCTCGAATTCAAGCGGCAGGGCATGACCTCGATCCTGATCTCGCACAAGCTCAACGAGGTGAACCGGGTCGCAGACAAGGTGACGGTGATCCGTGACGGGCGCACCATCGAGACGCTGGCCAAGAAGGACATCTCTGAAGACCGCATCATCACTTCGATGGTCGGCCGCTCACTCGACGACCGCTATCCGCCGCGCGAGCCTGACATCGGCGAGGTCGTGTTCGAAGTGAAGAACTGGTCGGTCTATCACCCGATCCATGCCGAGCGGCAGGTGATCAAGGGCATCGACATCAACGTGCGCAAGGGCGAAGTGGTGGGCATTGCCGGGCTGATGGGCGCTGGCCGCACCGAATTCGCCATGAGCCTGTTCGGCCGCTCCTACGGCCGCCGCATCTCCGGCGAGGTGCTGCTCAAGGGCAAGCCGGTCGACGTTTCCTCGGTGAGCAAGGCGGTCCAACACGGCATCGCCTACGTCACAGAGGACCGCAAGACCTACGGTCTCAACCTCATCGACCATATCAAGCACAACATCACGCTGGCCAATCTTGGCGGCGTCTCGCGCCACAGCGTGATCGACGACATGCGCGAGCTCGCCGTTGCCAACGACTATCGCAAGAAGACCAATATCCGCGCTTCCAGCGTCTATCAGATGACCGGCAATCTCTCCGGCGGCAACCAGCAGAAAGTGGTGTTGTCGAAATGGCTGTTCGCCGACCCGGACGTGCTGATCCTCGACGAGCCGACGCGCGGCATCGATGTCGGCGCCAAGTACGAAATCTATACGATCATCGCCCGTCTCGCGGCTGAGGGTAAGGCGATCGTCGTCATCTCGTCGGAAATGCCGGAATTGCTTGGCATCACCGACCGCATCTACGTCATGAACGAAGGGCGCATCGTGGGCGAAATGCCCGCCGCGGAAGCAAGCCAGGAAAAAATAATGCGCGCCATCGTTCGTGGAGAAGGAAAAGCAGCATGAGCACCGAAAGCGCCCCCGCCCCGCAGGGCAACGTCGCCGAAGAGCAGCGCCCACGCATTGCCGTCTCGGCGCTGACGACGAACCTGCGCGAATACGGCCTGATCCTGGCGCTGATCGCCATCATGGTGTTCTTCCAGTTCACCACGAACGGAACGCTGTTCAAGCCGGTGAACCTGAGCAACCTGGTGCAGCAGAACTCGTTCATCATCGTGATGGCGCTGGGCATGCTGCTGGTGATCGTCTCCGGCCATATCGATCTAAGCGTTGGCTCGGTCGCTGGCTTCATCGGCGCCTTGGCGGCGATGATGATGGTCATCTGGCCGCTTGGTCCGTTCAGCAACCCGCTGGTGGTTTCGATCATCTGCCTGATCGTGGGCGGCGCGATCGGTGCGGCGCAAGGCTATTGGATCGCCTATCACCGAATACCGAGCTTCATCGTCACGCTGGCCGGCATGCTGATCTTCCGCGGCATCTGCCAGGCCCTGCTGGGCGGCGGATCCTCGGTGGGGCCGCTACCCGATGGCTTCAAGGCGCTCAGCTCCGGCTTCATCCCGGATGTCATCGGCCCGCTGACGCTGATCCCGCCAACAGTGAACGCGGCCGGCAAGACCATCATGGGCAGCGGCCTGACGCTGCACATGACGACGATCGTGCTGGGCCTGATCGCTGTTCTGGCCTACGCCTATTTCGGGGTAAGGACGCGCCGCAAGCGCGAACGCCATGGCTATGAGGCCGAGCCCTTTGCCCTGTTCGTCGTCAAGACGCTGGTC